>JBGPLR010000107.1:0-8559 GCA_041486545.1 Terriglobia bacterium | reverse complement strand
GTGCGTAAGCACCTTGACGGTCTCGCTGCCCAGTACCAGCGCGGAAATCCCTCGGCGGCCGTGCGAGGCCATCACAATCAGATCACAGCCCTTCGCTTTGGCCGTATCAATAATAGCCTGGTAGGGATGGACGTGTTCAAGTTGCACGGTGTCGCAAGCAACCCCAGCAGCTTTTGCCGCATTGGCGGCATCGGCCAGAGTCTTCCCGGCTTTCCCCATCATCTGCTCTTTGTACTGCGGCAGGGTGTCTTCGAGCATCGTTGTATCGAAGGAAAAAGTATGGAACGGCGCCCAGGTTGTCAGCACTGTAATCTTGGCGCCCATCTCTTTGGCTGTGGCGATGCCATCCTGCAGCGCTTTCCCGGACAAATCCGAGCCGTCTGTTGGAATAAGGATGTTCTTGTACATTGCCCTCGTCCTCCTTCAGTCGCCTTGTTTCGCCGATTGGCATCGGCAGGAAGCAACCTCTTTCTTAGGGGTGGGACCTCTGGCTTTGGTGACTGGTGAGAACTGAAGAGCCAGGCTTCTTAACAATTAGTATAAATAATTTCATCTTTTCTTGCAGTGACGCTCGTCACCCGCGTGTGTGATGCGATGAAATCGTTTCTCAACCAGCCAGCGGCTGGGAGCAAACGCGACCAGAGACAGACCGCCGCATAAGCGCCTGGTCTTCTTCTTTTTACAGGACTTTTACCGTGATGTTTAGCCAATTCAGGCGTCTTTTGAGATGATAGGAGGAGCAACAGCGTCTTCCCCGCCCGCCGATTAGGCCGGATGAAGAAGTTCAGCAGCAAAGCTGCTTGGAAACTATGGAGTTCCCTGTCCCGTTTGTCCCGCTGAGCTGTTGGACGGCCGGCAGCATCCAAGCCGCGCGAATCGTAAGCCTATCTGAGGAAACTATCTGAGGAAAATGATGCAAGGTGCACAATCAAAGCCGGCGGTAAAGTTTGTTCTCGCGGCGGCGCTGGCCATCGCGGCCATGACGTATCCATCGGCGCAGGCCCATTCCGCGCCGCGGGCGCAGGACAACCCGCAGGCCGCGAGCCAGTTGGCACGCAAAGTGGGCACGCTCAAGTCCATGAACGGCCAGAAGCTGGTGCTCAAGGCCGACTCCGGTTCCGATGTCAACGTCACCGTGCAGGAAGGCGCGCGCGTGGTGCGCATGGCGCCCGGCCAGACGGACTTGAAGACCGCTACTCCGATGACGCTGCAGGAAATCCAGGTGGGCGACCGCATGCTGGTGCGCGGCAAACCTGGTGACAGCCCAGACTCCATGATCGCGCTGGCAATTGTGGTCATGAAGCAGGGCGACGTCGCCCAAAAGCAGCAGCAGGAAATGCAGGACTGGCAGAAACGCGGCACCGGCGGCATCGTCACCGCCGTGGACGCCGCGGCGGGCACGGTCACCGTAGACGTGAATCCCACTCTCAAAGTCACGGTGAAGACCTCCAAGGACACTTCGTTCCGCCGCTACGCGCCCAACTCCATCAAGTTCTCTGAGGCGCAAAAGAGCGTGTTCGCTGAGATCAAATCCGGCGACCAATTGCGCGCCCGCGGCACGCGCAGCGCGGACGGCAAAGAACTGGTGGCCGAAGAAGTGATCTCCGGCACCTTCCGCAACATCGCCGGGACCATCACCGCGATTGACGCGCCCAACAACACCATCACCATCAAAGACATTCTGGGCAAGAAGACCGTAGTGGTGAAGCTGACGGGCGAATCGCAGATGCGCAAACTACCGGCGCAAATGTCGCAGATGATCGCGTTCTTTTTGAAGTCGCCGGAGGCGGCCCAGGCGGCTGCCGCCTCAGCCGGTGGCAATGCTGCCGGTGGACCAGGCGGATCACCAGGTGGCGCGCCAGGACAAACCGCCGGCGGGCCGGGCGGCCGTCGCGGGACCCCGGACTTCGGACAAATGGTCAGCCGGCTTCCCGCAGTCACGCTGGCTGATTTGCAGAAAGAAGAAGCGGTGATGATTGTTTCCACTCCTGGAACGGGTGGCTCTGAAGTCACGGCCATTACCCTGCTCAGCGGCGTGGAGCCGATCCTGACGGCGTCACCCAGCATTACCGGCGCGGCGCAGCTGCTCTCCGGGTGGAACCTTTCCAGTCCGGGCGGAGAAGGCGGGCCGCAATGAGCGAACGCATGGTATGTCCGCGAGCATTGCGAGCCACAGCAATGCGCAGCAAGACGCAACCCGCAATTTTGAGGAGAAATTGGATGAAACTCTGGCCCGCAGGAGCCGGCAAGCTCCTGCTGATGTTTTTCGTGCTTCTGGTTTCCGCCGTGACCCTGCCGGCGCAGACGCCCAGCCGTCTTCACGGACAAGTGATTGATCAAACCGGAGCGGTCATTCCCGGCGCGCTGATTACTCTGAAAAGCTCCACCGGGCAAACCATCACCGCCAAGTCTGACGGCGTGGGCAGCTATCAGGTCCGCGAGCTGGCGGCCGGCACCTACACGCTTACGGTGGTGGAAAAAGGCTTCCGCGCACACGCCCAGCAGGTAGTCGTCGCCGCCGGGCAGGACCAGAAGCTGGACATCACGCTGGAAGTTTACGTCCAGGAAGAACACGTGGACGTCCAGAGTGACGCCGCCAGGGTGAACGTAAATCCGGAAAACAACGCCAGCTCCATGGTCATCAGCGGCAAAGACCTGGACGCGCTGTCTGACGATCCGGACGAACTGCAGTCCGAACTGCAGGCTTTGGCGGGACCTTCTTCGGGACCGAACGGCGGCCAGATCTACATTGACGGCTTCACAGGCGGCCAGCTTCCTCCCAAGTCGTCCATTCGCGAAATCCGCATCAACCAGAACCCGTTCTCCGCGCAGTATGACCGCATGGGCTTTGGCCGCATTGAGATCCTCACCAAGCCGGGCACGGACAAGGTCCACGGGCAGTTTTCTTATAATGACAACCATTCCGTGCTGGACGCGCTGAATCCTTTCGCCGCCATCGAACCCGACTTCAGCTCGCGCATCTACAACGGCAACCTGGGCGGACCGCTGAGTAAAAAAGCTTCGTACTTCGTCAATTTCGAGCGGCGCGACATCAACGACGCCGCCGTGGTGGTACCCAGCGCGTTTGCCGCGGCCGGCGTGCCGGTGATTGGCGTCTCCAACCCCCGCGTACGGACTAACATAAGTTCGCGGCTGGACTTCCAGCTCGCCGCCAGCAACACGCTCATGGTGCGCTACCAGTTCACGCACGACCAGCAAGACAATAACGGCGTGGGACAACTGGCGCTTCCTTCGCAGGCATTCAACCAGAGCAGCAACGAGCATGAAATTCAGATCAGCGACACGCAAATCCTGAGCCCGCACGCCATCAATGAGACGCGTTTTGAATGGGAACACAGCAACACGGACCAGAACGCGCTGACCTCCGGCCCCGCCATCAACGTTCTGGGCGTGTTCTTGGGCGGAGGAAACACGATTGGCATCAGCGCCGTCAAGAGCGACCATTTTGAGCTGCAGAATTACACGTCTATCAACCGCGGCAACCACTTCATGCGCCTGGGCGGGCGCCTGCGCACCACGTCCGTGGACAACAGTTCCAGCGCCAACTTCAACGGCATCTACACCTTCGTTTCGCCGGCTGCGTTTCTGGCCGGCACGCCGAGCCAGTTGACCATCGTCACCGGCAACCCGCTGATCTCCAACACGTTTGTGGATGCCGGGTTTTACGCCGAAGACGACTGGAAAATCCGTCCTAACATGACCGCCAGCTATGGCCTGCGCTTTGAGACCCAGAACAGCATTGGCGACCACGGCGACTGGTCGCCGCGTGTGGGGTTTGCCTGGGGCGTGGGCGCCAAGAAGAACACGCAGCCCAAGACCATCATCCGCACCGGCTTTGGAATCTTTTATGACCGCTTTGGCCAGGGCCTGATCCTGAACGCAGAACGGCTCAACGGCGTGAACCAGCAGCAGTTCGTGGTCAAGAACCCGTCGTATCCGGTCCTGCCTTCGTTGAGCAGTTTGAGCGCGGGCGGCTCCGCCACTTACAAGATCGCGCCGGACCTGCGCGCGCCCTACACCATGCAGGGTGCGGCGTCCGTGGAGCGGCAGATCACCAAGACTTCCACCCTGTCGGTGACTTACCTGCATTCGCAAGGCGTGCACCAGTTTCTCTCCATCAACACCAACGCGCTGGTTCCCGCCGCAACCCCGGCCTACGAGTACATTTCCGAAGGCATCTTCAAGCAGAACCAGATGATCGCCAGCTTCAACGTGCGCGCCGGCGCCAAGCTGACCATCTTCAGCTTCTACAGCCTCAGCTTCGCCAAGAGCGACGCGTTCGGCGCGGGCAGCTTTCCCACCAACCCCGCCAACATCGGCGCCGACTACGGGCGCGCGGCGTTTGACGTGCGCAACCGGTTGTTCGTCGGCGGCACGGTGGCCATGCCGCACGGCTTCCGCGTGAGCCCCTTCATGATCGTCAACTCCGGCGCGCCCTTCAACATCACCACCGGCCAGGACCTGAACGGCGACTCCATCTTCAATGACCGGCCGGCTTTTGCCAGCAGCGCTACCAGCGCAGCGAACTTGCGGACAACGCAATTTGGCAACTTCGATGTGGCGCCCGCACCGGGTGAAGCCCGCATCCCCATGAACTTTGGCAACGGCCCCGGACAATTCACGCTGAACCTGCGCTTGAGCAAGACCTTTGGCTTGGGACCCAAACTGGAGACCGCAGCCAACAAGCAGCCGCAGGGACCGCAGCAAGGCGGGCAGCAAGGCGGACACGGCCCAGAGGGCGGACGAGCGCCCGGTGGCGGCGCCCCGGGAGGCGGTCACGCCGCTGGCGGACCGATGGCTGGCGGACCGCGTGGCGGACCGATGGGCATGGGCGGCGAACGCTCCACCAGCAATCGCTACAGCCTGACTTTCAGCGCCAACGCGCGCAACATCTTCAACCACGTGAATCCTGCGCCACCGATCGGAAACCTGAGTTCGCCCAAGTTTGGCGAGTCAACGTCCTTGGCCGGCGGACCGTTCAACACGCAGTCGGCCAACCGCAGAGTTGACCTGCAAGTGATGTTTTCGTTCTGAGAACGCATTCACCGCGGACGCGGAGGAAGACAAGCAAGACGCCATCAACCCATTCGAGGTTGGACGGCTGAGAAAATCCAGGGATTTCACTCCCGCCAGGCTACATTGTTGACGCGCGATCTCTCGCTGCCCGATGATGGGGAGCATGAACAACCGATTCCGCACCGCGATGATCGCCATCGCCGCAACGTGTCTGTCCATTTGCTCGGGCTTTCCGGCGAATGTTCGCGCCCAAGCTCCGGCCCAAAGCCCCATCCAGAAAGAGGCCCTCATGACCCACCATGCCAAGGGAGAGTTTGAAGTAAAAGTGGTTCCCGTGGCCGACGACCGGGCGGGCGACCAGTCGCTGGGCCGGCTGACCATTGACAAGCAAATCCACGGCGATCTGGAAGCCACCAGCGTGGGCCAGATGCTGACTGCAAGCACTGCGGTGAAAGGCTCAGCGGCCTACGTGGCGATAGAGAAAGTCACGGGCACGCTTAAAGGACGCAGCGGCAGCTTCATCCTGCAGCATAGCGGCACCATGGCGGGCGGCAACTTCCAACTCACCATCACCGTGGTTCCCGACTCCGGCTCCGGGCAGTTGGTGGGACTCACCGGCAAAATGAACATCATCATCGCCGACGGAAAGCATTCCTACGACTTCGAGTACACGCTACCGGAAACGAAGTAGGGTGACTTACGCCACCGCGTTCGGTTCCAGCTTGGCCGCCAGCGCTTGGGCTTTGTTGCCGCCTTCGGCGCGGGCCTGGTCCAGGGCGTTTTCCACGCGGTTGATCACTTCAGTGACAATGTCGACGGCGTCAAAGCGGTCCTGCAGCACGGCTTCCGCAATGCCCACGCTGATGACCGGCGCGCGATCCGTGCCCGGCACGCGGATGGGCGAGAGCACTTTGCGCATTTTCTCCACCACCAGGAAAGCGTTTTTCTCGGCGGTGTCAGAAAGCACCAGGGCGATGCTGGTCAGGTCATAGCGCACGGCCACGTCGTTTTGCCGGACGTGGGTGGCCAGGGTCTGGCCCACCTGCTGCATCATGCTCTCCACCTGGGCCTCGCCGATTTCCTTTACCATGGCGGACGCTTTGCCAAAGTGCAGCAGCATCACTGTCAGCGGCGTGTGCTGTTGCAGTGACCGCCGCACTTCAGAGAGCAGAACGTCAAGATACGATGACCTCTTCAGCAGGCCGGACTTCTCGTCGGTCACGGCCAGGGTCTTCATCAGTGTGCGCAGGCGGGCGTTGCTCACCGCCAGCACCACCTGTTCAGCCATGGTCTTGAGCACCACCAGATCATTCTTCCGCCACTGCCGGGGCGTGGTCTGCTCCAGGATCAGAATGCCCGATTGTTCCCCGGAATCCACCAGGGGCACGGCCAACAGCGACTGAATGTTCAAGGCCTCAATATGTTCCTTGACCGGCGCCAGTTCCGGCGCGGTAGGGGCGTTGGGAATGGAAGCTGCGCCGCTGCCGGCCAGGGTTTGCGTCAGCGCGATGAGCTTGACGATGGCCATCACGTCAGACTGCTTGGTGCCCGGCGCGCAATATTCCAGCGCCGCCGAAGGCGGCTTGCCCGGCGTGCACAGTCCGGCAACGCACCGGCTGGCGCTGAAGTGGCGTCCTACTTCATTCACCGCGGTAAACAGAACGCTCTTCACCGTCGCCTGGCGATAGAAGCTGCGGGTGATTTCCGTAACCCGGGTGAAGTTGTCCACCGCATTTTCGTCCAGCGGACTTGGGGCCGCGCTTGCCACCTTGCCGGGAGCCGGCTCCGGGGGCCAAACGTTGGCGCCGGACGCGGCCGGAGCCGCTGTTTCATATACCGGCGTGAAGCCGGCGCTCAGGTACAAGAGGCGGAGCTTCTCGTTTTTGGACTCTTCGCGAGGAAAGAGTGTATGGATGCGCTCAATCCGCTCCATGGCCTTGGAGCGCATCCCGTACTGCAGATAGATCTCCGCCTGCAGAATGAAGTCTTCCAGCACGGCGGGTTCGGCCTCGCCGGCAGTCTTGGACTCGGATTTCGCCGGAACCGGATCGGGACGGGTGCGCGCTTCCACTTTGGTTCCGACTTTGCTGAAGCGGTTGGCGATGCGGTTGTACTGCGCCTGATCAATCTTGCCGCGCAGCATTTCCAGACGCTTGCTGTGGCCGGCCTCATAGGAATCAAGCTCGGCGGCGCGGTCCAGCGTCTCGCCCGCTTGCACGAACCTGCCGGCGTTGAAGTACAGCTGAAACAGCTTCAGCAGCGTGCTGCTGTACTCAAGCTCCATGTTGGCTGTGTTGAACAGCGCGGCCAGGTATTCGGCAAAACCCAGGGTGGGCAGGCGCCGGTCAGACATGTCAAACATGGCGGCGAGAAATTCACGGCGGCGGCCGTTGCGCGTCTCATGGTCTTCCACGCGCTTGGCCAGGTCCAGTGCGCCCTGGGTATCGCTAATGTCCAGGTACACGCCCACCAGCGCGGCAATTTCTTCCAGTTGCCGGGGGTCTTTGATGAACAGTTCCCAGGCCAGCGGCTCAGCCTCCGCGGGACGCCGCGCCGCCATCAGCGCATGCGCGTACAGTTCCCGTACTTCCGGCGTGCTCTGGAACCGCGTCACCACGGGATTCAAAACGTCAATGCATTCCGGCAGTGAGTTGCGCGAAAACAGGCCGCGGCTGTACAGAAAAACCGCCTGCAGGTTCATGGGGTCAAGATTGTACGCGCGCTCAAACCAGTTGAAGCCGGTGCCGGGCGACTCTTCATCTTTCAGCAGCCCCAGTTGCACAAAGTGGAGAGAGGCCGTGCGGCCTTCGCCCATGATGGCGGCTTTCTCGCCCGCGCGCTGCAGGTTCTCCATGGTGGGCGAGAGCTCAACGATTTTTTTCGCCGCGGCCAGCACCTGCGCATTCTTCCGCTGCTTTTCAAAACCGGCCAGCGCGGTTTCATAGGCTTCCAGGGCCTCACGGCGGTCTTTCTTTTCCATGAGCTGGGCGTAATGGAAAGTCTGCAACGGCGTCGGCACGGAAATCTTGGCCAGCTTCTTATAGGTGACGACGCCGCGGGCGCTGTCGCCGGCTTCGATCTCCTGCTGGAACATCTGGCTCAGCAGGTTGGCGGCTTCACTGGCGCGACCCAGGGCCAGGCAAAGATCGGCCGCGGTCTGGCGCACCTGATCGTTCCTGGGGTCATCTTCCAGGATCGCCAGGTACTCCTCCAGGGCGGCTTCCGATTTGCCCTTTTGGAGGTACTTTTCCGCTTTTTCCAGCCGCTTGGAGATTTCCGCCATGAATTCCGCTGCCCCAGAAAACGCTCTTGCAAAACGGAACAAGGCTCTCTGGGGACAAGAGTATGGTCAATTCTATGCGTAATTGCCGCTGCGCTCAATCCTTGCCGGGGTAACTTCCGTGACCCGACGACCGCGTAGCACTCCGTGCGTGCTTGATCGCGAGCGTCAGCCGGGCTAAAGGACGCAGGGGCCGAGTTCCCGAAGCTGGTTCTCTAAGCTGGTGCTCGAATCTGGTTCTC
>JBGPLR010000106.1:0-8578 GCA_041486545.1 Terriglobia bacterium | reverse complement strand
GCCGGGATCGGCAGGATGGCCGTTGATGGACGGGCCGCTCATGGGTCCCCCCAGCATCGGCGGGCCGCTTTCGCGTCCTGGACGCTTCACCTTGTTCAGCGTGGACGTGGAAACACTGGCGGCCCCGGTGAAGGCGGAGATCAACTGCACGGTGTGGCCGTAACGGTAGAGCGCCACTTCGTCGTATTCGCTGAAGGCACCGATCAGCGCCGGCAAGGTGTCATTCACCTTCTTCATGGTCCCCGCGGGAAGGTCAGTATCCACGACGATAGCGGCGGAAAGAGGAAAAGGATCGCTGGTGAAGAATCGCAGCTTCTGCGGGACGCCGTCTTCATACACGGTGAAATCTTTGGGCGTGAGGCCGGGGATCATGCGTCCGCCTTTGTCGCGGACGGTGACCGGCACCTGGACAAAGTTGACGCTGATGCTGAATGTGGGAAGCTGGTCGCGACGGGACACCACCACGTCGCCCGCGGCGGCTTGCGGCTGCGGAGTGCTCGCGGCCTGGGCCGGAGGCTGCTCAGGTCGCTCATTCTTGTGGGATTGGGGGGCGTTGTCTGGAAATTGGGCCGGCTGCTCCGGAGTAGGCTTGGGCACGGGGGCGTCTGGAATCTCCTGCGCCCAAAGGGAAGTCGTCAAAAGGAAAGCGCCGGTCAGCGCCAAGACGCAGACTACGTTCCTGGTTCCCGAAAAAAAACTTCTCCAAGCAAATGACCTCGCGCTAAAACCAAGCATGAACCCCTCCTACCACAGCTTACCGCTTGCATTTCCGGGCCAGGAACCTGAATCCGGCCTTTAGACCACCATTTTCGCCTATGCCCGCGGCGCCCGGCGTTTTCGCGACAGGCGTTTTTAGAGCAGGCATTGTTCCTCGCAAAGAAGGAACGGTCTGGCAGTCCTACTTTTGCGCTCCGGTTGTCACCAGGCGCAATGTTTTCTTATTCCATTGTATGCTTTCCAGGCATTCAGGAGACAGGGCGGGTGCATCTAATCAACTGACGTTCAAGCCCAATTCCTCACCCGAAAGGCAGTGTTCGCTTATGCGGAACCCGATTCTCGCCTTGTTGCTGGCGTCTTTGTGTATTTCCACCGCTCTTGCCCAAAGCACAGACAAGCCGAGCGACAAGAGCAAGGCCCCGGCGGCGCGGCCCGAGCAGACGCCGGTGTTTCGCCAGAACGTGAAGCTGGTGAACCTGTTCTTCAACGTCAAGGACAAGCACGGCGCTCTGGTCCCCGACCTCAAGCAGGACCACTTTGACGTGCTGGAAGAAGGCAAGCCGCAGGTCATCAAGAACTTTGCCGCCGTCAGCAACCAGCCGCTGACGATGGGGATCCTGATAGATTCCAGCGGCAGCATGCAGCACATGCTGCCCGAGGAAAAGATCGTTGCCGGCGACTTTCTGCGCCAGGTGATCACCGACAAAGACCTGGCCTTCGTGATCAGTTTTGACATTTCCGTGGACCTGCTCCAGGACTTGACCAATGACGTCCGCCTGCTGCAATCCGGCCTGGGCAAAGCCCGCATCAACACCGGCACCGCCACCCAGGGCATCCCCGGGCTGGGCCAGGGGCCCATCCCCATCTCGCGCCCCAAAGGCACACTGCTTTACGATGGCGTCTATCTGGCCGCCAATGACGTGCTGGCTCCCCAGGTCGGCCGCAAGGCCATGGTCGTACTCACCGACGGCGTGGACCAGGGCAGCCGGCTGCGCCTGAAAGAATCCATTGAAGCGGCGCAGAAAGCGGACGTGATCTGCTACGTGCTCCTGATCAGCGACCCGCAATACGGCTCTGACCCGCACGATATGAGCCAACTGGCCGACCAGACCGGCGGGCGGATGATCATCGTCAACCGGCCGGAAAAGCTGCAAAAGGCCTTCAACGAAATCTCCAACGAACTGCGCAGCCAGTACTACCTCAGCTACACGCCCACGGAAACGCGCAATGACGGCAAATTCCGCAAGATCGAAGTGAAATCCAAAGACGGATACCGGATCCAGGCCAGAAAAGGGTATTACGCGTCGATAGAGTAGAAAATAGTTGCTGCACGCCAGAGCGAGTCTTCCGGTTTGCCGGTAATATGACGAGAGAACCGGCGCGGTGCTACTTAGCTAGGGAAATGGCGAGGTTACGCCAAACATAACGCCACGTCTTCTCAATTCAGCGGCGTCCTGCCCATCACATTGGCATTGGCGGTCCTTACGACATATTTGGTGTGTGCTACTGACGTTTAATGACAACGATTGCCGCTCATTGTCGCTTGGCGCGCCTGTTTTTGGTTGCTAGCTTCATGGCAGTTAGTCCGAAGGAGCCCCGTCCTATGCCAACGTTGCCATTGCCCAGCAGGGTTCGTTGTCCGATGCAATTCGTGGTCGTGATGTCCGTATTGACCGTCCAGAGTCTCGCGCACGCAGCACAGCCTGCAGCATGGATCGATGGCTCGGCTCTGGAAGGGGGTTGCAGCCGCACTGCTATGTTTTTTTCGGTGCCCCTCGTTGCCCCTGCTGCTTCGTTGGACATATTCGAATCGAAGAGTTTAACTTCGAGGATCCTCGATTTCTCGCCTACTTCATTTGCGGCCAAAGCTGCTGCGAAGTTCTTTTATTCCATTGATAACGAGCTGAAATACTCAAACCAAATCGATCCGCATGCCCCAACCTTGACGCGTGGACCGATCACCAGATTCCTTGTTTCGCCCGACGGAAACAAGATAGCCGTTGTTGTAAGAAAAAAACTTCTGATCATTGGCCCGGATTCCGTGCTCGGCGAGGTGGCTGAGGTTGACTCAATCTACAGGAGATCCAAGCCAATCGGGCGCCGTTTCTTTCGTGACGACGACTTTCAGTGGTCCCGCGACTCGAAATCGCTTTACTTGATACGGGACGAATACAACCATTCGAGGGGCTCCCAACTATTCTCGGTAAAGGGAGAATTGTGGAGATATGACCTCGATTCCAGGAGTTTGCACCTAGTGCTCAAGCCGTTCGCGGCACACTCCTACTTCTTCGGCCCGAATTCTGGGCTCTACTACTCGGAACCGACCGGCCAGGGAGAACTTCAACTCAAGTTCTTCAATGGAAGTAACTCAACAGATATCGGCAAGGCCAACTCGAGCGACATACTCGAGCTTCGGGACCGGAGCGATGAAGGGCCTTTCTATTCATTTTCAAATATCGACTATGAAAAGGCGTTGCGATGGCTAAATGTCAGGCTTGTTGACCGGAATGGTCGCAAAGACCTGATCATCAAAGACAAAAAGTACTTGTCCGTAACGCAAGGCTACTATTGGCTTTCGGGCTATTATTACTGCACCGAACTCCTGCGGAGCGTTTTCTTGCCAGGGGACAGGTTCTTTCTGTTAAACGTGCCGTCCTGCGGGAATTACAAAGGTCAATTGTTATTTGAGCTCGAATCAGCGCGGTATCAGGAACTTCCTCCGAATACAGTGGTCTTCTCAACATTGAACACCATGACTTTCAAACGCTACCGCGTCACAGCGGGCGGCATTGAGCTGAAGTAGTGTCATTTTGTCGGGCTAGAAGCAGGTCGAAACGCGAGTGTAAACGTCGATTGCGCTAACAACCTGACATCCAATCGCGATTGCAGCCCCGAGTGAGGGGCTAACGGGAAATTATTCCAGTCCAGAAGTCCGCTTCTGGGCATTGCTTGTCATCCGCAAGACGATGCAGCCTGGCTCCGGGTTGAAATGACGACTTCCTTGCGCAATCTCTTATTCGTCGGCAGCTCTGAATGTGGTTCCGAGTCTTCAGAAACTTGGCCATTGTCCTTATTCGCTATTGATTCGCTCTTCGGCGGACGGTAAAATGAAACATTTTTGTGAATGGAGTGGCTAAGTGCCAAGGGCGCTCTTCCTACATCCTCGGCACGTAGTAGCCCTTCTTCGCCCGGACACGGAGCTTTTTGTCGGCCATGAGGATCTGGATGGTGCGGAACTGGCCGTTGGCTTCAAAGCGGTCCGGCTTATACGACAGCGAATACTGGCTGCGCAGTTCTTCCTGGACGTCATGGAAGGCGTCGGCCACGTCGGTCAGCTTGAAGGGGAAGAAGGCGCGGCCGCCGGTCTCATTGGCCAGCATTTTCAGGTTTTCGTCGCCCTTGGCGTGCGGGTCGGTGAGGTTGGTGCTGATGGCATAGACAATCACCCCCGCCTTCTGCGCCATCTCAATGGCCTCCGCGCGAAGCACGCGGCTCTGGTTGTCATCGCCGTCAGAGACCAGGATGATGGCCCGGCGGACCACGCTGGTTTCCGGCTGCTTCATCAGGTGGTCGCGGCAGGCGACGTAAATGGCGTCCCACAGCGCGGTGCCGCCGCCCGGCTGGATGACCTTGATGCCCCGCGTGAGCTTGTCCAGATCGTTGGTGAAGTCCTGGGTGACGTCGGGGATTTCGTCAAAGGCCAGAACAAAAGCGCGGTCGGTCTTGGGCCGGATGATCTGCTGCAGGAATTCGGTGGCCGCCTGCTGCTCAAACTGGAAACGGTCGCGGATGGAGTTGCTGGCGTCAATCAGCAGGCCCACACGCAGTGGCAGGTCGGTTTCGGCCTGAAAGTGGACCACTTGCCGCGGCGGCAGGTTGTTGTCCAGAATCCTGAACTGGTTCGCGCCCAGGTCTTTGACGAATTTGCCGTGCTTGTCAGTGACGGTAAAGATCACGCTGACTTCGTCGGTGCGGACCACGATTTTGGGAATGCCGTCGCCCGACACGGACACACCGGGTGCGCCCGAGGCCGGTTGCTGGGCCTGCCGTGCCACCACAGGCTGTGGCGACATGCTGGCCGCGGGCGACGACGCCAGCGTATGGGGCTGCGCCCGAAGGGCAACGCTAGCGACAACGAATACGACAAATGCGCTGAGAACTCTCATGGAAGCTCGAGCCAATGGCTTGCTGGAATGGAGAACATTATATGTCGGACAGGCGCCCGCGAAGGCCTTAAAAATCGCGAAAAGAGAATTGGCGGTTGGGTAAGTTGGTAATTGGGTAATTTTTGGCGCCTCATCCGGCTTCTTCAAGTGCCAAATTACGAAATTACCCAATTACCAAATCCAAGAAAAAGCCCGGCTTCGCGCCGGGCCTGGAGTTAGACCATGAATCTGTTATTGCCGGGGAACGAAGTATCCCTTTTTCGCCCGGACGCGGAACTTCTTGTTCTCCGCCAGGATGGTGATCGGCCGGAACTGGCCGTTGGCGTCAAAGTGTTCCGGTTTGTAGGAAACCGAATACTGGCTGCGCAGCTCTTCCTGAATGGCGCGGAACGAATCGGTCAGGTCGTGCAACTTGGAAGGAAAGAAAGCCCGTCCGCCGGTGGCTTCCGCCATGGCTTTCAGGTTGTGGTCGCCGCTGTCCAGAATGTTGTTGAGGTTGGTGCTGATGGCGTACACGATCACGCCCGCGCGCTGCGCCATTTCGATGGCTTCCTGGCGGGTAAAGCGGCTCTGGTTATCGTCGCCGTCAGAGACCAGAATGATGGCTTTGCGCACCGTGCCGGTGGGGGTGTCAGCGCGTTCTTTCATCAACTTGTCGCGCGAAGCAAGGTAGACGGCGTCCCACATGGCGGTGCCGCCGCCGGGACGAATCACTTTTACGCCTTTGCCCAGTTTGTCCAGATCATTGGTGTAGTCCTGGGTCACATCCAGCACTTCGTCAAAGGCCAGAACAAAGGCCCGGTCGGTCTGCGGACGGACCACCTGGCGCAGGAACGCAATGGCCGCGTTCTGCTCAAACTGAAACTTATCGCGAATGGAGTTGCTGGCGTCAATCAACAGGCCGACCCGCAACGGCAGGTCCGTTTCCGCTTCAAAAGTCTTGATTTCCCGCGGCGGCAGGTTGTTGTCCAGGATGGTGAATTGTTTCTGCTTCAGGTCTTTCACGAACTTGCCGTGCTTGTCGGTTACGGTGAAGATCACATTGACTTCATCCGAACGGCTGCGGAATACGTGCACAGGTCCCTGCGGGCCATCGTCGGTGGCCAGGCCTGTGGCCATGGCGTTGGTTGTTGGCGCCGGCTGCGCCAGAGTCGCCGGCGTCGGAAGCAGGGTTCCCGGTTGGGTCTGCGCCAGACCCAGCCCGCACCCCAGGGCCAGCACCAGCACAATCCCAAGAATTCGAATGGAAGACAGATAATTAAATCGCATCAACTCAGAACCTTCCTTAATCCCCAATCCCGCTGAGAACTGCTTTCAATTCGGCGGGCAGGGGTTGCTCCAATGACAGGGGAGCGCTTGTCATGGGATGCTTGAATTGTATCGCGGATGAGTGGAGAAACGTCCTCCCCATAGATGCTGCTTTTGATCCTGTACCTCCGTAACCGGGAACTAAGCGAGGCGCCCCATAGAGTGTGTCGCCCGCCACGGGGTGGCCCAGCGAGGAAAGATGCACGCGAATCTGGTGCGTCCGGCCGGTTTCGATCTTCACTTCCAACAGGGAAAACTTACCGCATTTTCCTTCGATTTGTTGAAGAACTTTCCAGTGGGTTACGGCAGCGCGTCCCGGTGTCTGGCCCACGCCACGGCGGGTGGTCATGCGCTGGCGGCGAATGGTATCGCGGCGGATGGGGCTGTTGATGGTGCCCTGTTTGTGAGTCATCCAGCCGTGGACCAATGTTACGTAAGTTTTTTTGACTTCCCTGCGGCTGAACTGCTGCGCCAGTTTGCGATGCGCGACATCCGTCTTGGCCACCACGATCAGCCCGCTGGTGTCTTTGTCCAGGCGATGCACAATTCCTGGCCGGAGTTCGCCACCGGCCTGGGACAGGCTGCCAAAGCGATGCAGCAGCGCGTTCACCAGCGTCCCCTGGTTGCCGGATTGGTTTTTGCCCGACCCCGCGTGTACGGTCATGCCCGCAGACTTGTTGATCACGGCGAGATAGTCGTCTTCATAAACCACGTCCAGAGGAATGTCTTCTGGAAATGCTTTGAGCGGCGGCAACGTAACTTGTCCGGAGATAATGATTTCTTCTCCGCCGCGCAGGCGCAGTGACGGTTTGGGCACGGCGCCGTTAATCGTTACTTTGTTCTGCTCGATGAGTTGCTGAATACGCACACGGCTGGCGTCAGGAAGCTGCGACGCCAGCCAGTGGTCAACCCGCTGGCCGGCGGCTTCTGTGGGAACTAGAAAAACTTGTTTGGAGGCGAGTTCGCTCACGCAAGTTGATTCTAAGGAAGCACGCAGCACTCAGCAATCAGCCAAATCACAATTGCGTTGGATTATTTGGATTGCGTGCTTCCATTCGGCCTTCTGTTGTTGTCTTTGCCTTAAAGATTCTTGCTTTTGAAAAAGAGAAAGAATGTTACAGGGCTGAATGCTGGCTGCTGAATGCTCATTGCTGCAACGTCTGCCAGGACAAAAGGCTCGTCAGCGAGCTTGCAGGGACGCCGATCACCCCCGCTTGCTATCGTCCCCGCTTTTTGTTTAGCATCAGCCCTGACGACCGGCCTGCAAAGCAGGTGCCGAATGGTTACCGTTATTTGAACCGATATTCAAATGAACAGGGGACTTGACTCGTATTACGGCTCGGTGTGCAAGGTTCCGCCAGTACGGAAATGCCTAAAGAGCCGCGGCAGGTTCCCACCGTCTACCGACGGGTTCAATAACGGCCCTTTCGCACGGCCCCGCGGGTCGGTCTTCTTTTTTTTGGTCGCTGCGCGACAAATTTGAAGCCTCCTGCATTGCGGAAGAAATGAAGCAAAGAAAAGGCCGCGTCTCAGAGCGCGGCCTGTGTTTTTTCCAAATTGAAACTCGTCTACCCGGCTTTGCGTCCTTCGTCCAGCACTTCATCCAGCGCTCCGGACAAAGCGTCCGCCCGCTGCAGGTACTCGCCGGCCAGCAGCTCATACTTCTTCCTGAGGATGTGGTACTCGTCGGCGATATTCAGCGCTGCCAGCACGGCCAGCCGCAGAGAATCAATGGTGGATGTCTGGTCGGCGACGCTGCGCATCTTGGCGTCCACAAATTCCGCCAGGCGCGTGACGTATTCCGCGTCCACCCCGCGCAGGCTGTACACCTGGTCATAAATCTCCACCTTCACCGGCGGTAAGGCTGAATTCGCTTGTGATGCCACGCTGTTCACCTCAATAAAAGCTTTTCAAGATTGATTATCGTTCCCTGCGGAGTGAGGTCAAGGAAAAAGTTGGTCGTAAGTCAGTTTCCGCTACCGCCTCCCGAGTGAATCGTGGATCCGTTCAGCTAAGTGCTGAAGTCACGCCCGCAGGCAGGCTGGTGACCCCACGCACAGCCTGGCTCCTTTGGCGCAGGGGGATGAGACGAGTTTGCTCGAGGTCGTCGCGGTAGAACAGGTTGTAAGTGTCGAACGGAATGAGCCGGCCGTCAGGGTGGACGATGTGGACGCAGGTTTTCTTGACGGAGCGGACATCGAAAGAGTGCGCGTCAATGAACTGCATAATGATCACGCGGAAGACGTTTTCGTAAGTGATGCTGTCTGGCACGAAAACCTTGGGCAGGCAGCAGAGGAGTTCGCGAAGGCTTCCGGCGCCGGAGCTGGGAGAGTGGTTGGTGGCAAAAAGCTTGAAGAGATTGTCCCGGACAGCGGCTTCCTGTTCGT
>JBGPLR010000105.1:0-8586 GCA_041486545.1 Terriglobia bacterium | reverse complement strand
CCCTGTACAAGTACATGATCACCGGCAAGGATGCGACGAAGCTCGTCAACCGCGTGATCACCCGCGACATCAACAAGGTGAAGCCCGGCCAGGTGATCTATTGCTGCTGGTGTGACGAACAGGGCATGGTGATTGACGACGGCACCATCACGCGCCTGGAAGAAAACAAGTATCGCTGGACGGCCGCCGACCCCAGCCTGCGCTGGTTCCGCCAGAACGGCCTCAACATGGACGTACAGATTGAAGACATCTCCGAGCAAGTTGCGGCGCTGGCGCTGCAAGGGCCCACGTCCGGCGCGCTGCTCAAGTCCGTAGCCGAGGCCGACGTTGCCAACCTGAAATATTTTCGCGTCACCAGCGGCAAGATCGCCGGCGTTCCGGTGGACATCTCGCGCACCGGGTACACGGGCGATCTCGGCTACGAAATCTGGATACCCCTCGCCGCCGGGCGAGACAACGGCAAGCCAGACGCCGTGAAAGTCTGGGACGCACTCATGGACGCCGGCCGCGGCTTTGACATCCACGCCGCCGGAATGCTCGCTCTGGACGTGGCCCGCGTGGAAGCCGGGCTGCTCCTGATTGAAGTGGACTACACCAGCAGCAAGAAGGCGCTGATTCCGTCGCAAAAATATTCGCCCTATGAACTCGGTTTCGGCAAGATGGTGCACTTGGACAAGGAAAACTTCGTCGGCAAGGCCGCGCTCGCCAAACATGCGAAAAACGGAGTTGCCCGCCAGCTTGTCGGCCTGGAGCTTGATTGGACGGAAGTGGAAGCCAGCTATGAGAAGTTTGGTTTGACGCCGGCGGCGCCCTCGCAGGCGTCGCGCGTGGCCGTACCCGTCTATGCCGGAGGCCGGCAGGTGGGCAAAGCGACTACCACTACATGGTCACCGGTATTGAAGAAGATGATCGCCCTGGCCAGCGTGGACACGGACCATGCGCGGCCCGGCACCAAGCTGCAGGTGGAGATCACCATTGAAGCTGAACGCAAGAAAGTTACGGCGACGGTGGCTAAGCTGCCGTTTTTCAATCCGGAACGGAAGACCAAAACGCCGGTGTGATCGCTCACCACTTCTTGAAAATGAAGAAGGCGGCGGCCACCATCAGGAAGAATCCCACCGCGTAGTTCCACCGGATGTCCTGTTTCAGGTACAAAATGGAAAATCCTGAGAACACCACCAGCGTGATGATTTCCTGGATGGTTTTCAGCTGCGCCGCGCTGAAAGTGTGGCTGCCGATGCGGTTTGCCGGGACCTGAAAACAGTATTCGAAGAATGCGATGCCCCAGCTGACCAGCGTGACTTTCCACAGCGGCACGTTCTGGTACTTGAGGTGGCCGTACCAGGCAAAAGTCATAAAGATGTTGGAGAACAAGAGCAGAACAATGGTGCGCATGCGTGTCCTTTTATCCGATTCCCAGGTCAGCCGAAGACTCCAGCGGCGTCCCGCAGACGCGGCAGATCACCGCGGAGCAGTCGCCGCAGGTCAGCGGGTCAGTGACTTCGCGGGCGCACTGCGGGCAGTAGAGAGCATCAGCCGGTCTTTGCGCGCGATTTGCAGGTTCGGTCATATTGAGCTCAGGAAAGTTTTAAATGTAGCATAGAAGCATGGAGACCAAAGCTGTGCCTGCACCTTCAGAAGCCGATCAAAAGCTGCAACAGGAATTCAACCAGTGGGCCGCCGCCGGCCGCGGCGACGAGATGGAAGACCACCACTCGGACATCACCGAACAAACCTTGGCGCTCATGGATCTGCAGCCTGCTGACCGTGTGCTCGACCTGGGTTGCGGCACCGGCTGGGCGTCGCGACGCATGGCCCGCGCGGCCACGCAGGGCGAGATCGTCGGCCTGGACGTCGCCGACGAAATGCTCCGCCGCGCTGAACAGGCTTCCACGGACTTCAAGAATATTCGTTACGTCTGGGGATCAGCGGAGAGCATTCCCGCCAAAGACAACACCTTCACCAAAGTGTTGTCGGTGGAGTCGTTTTACTACTACGCCGACCAGGGCAAGGCCCTGGACGAGCTCAGCCGCGTGATGGCGCCAGGCGGCCGGCTGTTTATCCTTATTAATCTGTACACGGACAATCATTACTCGCTGCGCTGGGTGAGCGAACTGAAAGTGGCGGTGCAGGCCCTTTCCCAAGCCGAGTACGTCGCGCTGCTGAAAAAACATGGGTTCACTGGCGTGCATGCCCGCCGTATCCCGGACCGCAGCCCCACGCCGGAAGTCTATTCCGGCAAGTGGTTCAAGAACGCGGAAGAGTTGCGGGACTTCAAACGCATTGGCGCGCTGCTGCTGATAGCGACGAAGGAATGACTTGCTGGATGGGTAAGTTGGTAATCGGATAAGTGACGTTAATTCACGCTGATTTTCAATTTGCCCAATTTGAAATTACCCAATTACCAAATCAGGCGGAAATGTTAATCTAATAAAAGACCTGCAAGCGTGCGCGCCCGTAGCTCAGCTGGATAGAGCGGTTGCCTCCGAAGCAACAGGCCGGGAGTTCGAATCTCTCCGGGCGCACCATCACCCCTTAAGTTGTTCGTGAAAGAGATCCTTCGCCTTCGGCTCAGGATTTCGCCTGCAGGCTCCCGCTCTGCAGAACGGCTCAAGTTCGAATCTCTCCGGGCGCACCATCACCCCTTACGTTGTTCGTGAAAGAGATCCTTCGCCTTCGGCTCAGGATTTCGCCTGCAGACTCTCACCCCATCACGCGAAAACCGCGCGTGCCGGGGACCCCGAGGCTCCCGCTCACCCGCTGGCGCGGGATCGCTCACGCCTGCAAGACGGCTCAAGTTCGAATCTCTCCGGGCGCACCACATAACACATCCTCCTTTTCTCCCTTGTCTGTTTCTCCGCCAGGCTTTACACTCGTCAGTTTGCTTATGAGCCAAAAATTACTGCCCATTCAGTCCATTGCCGCCAAGCTGAACTTGCCTGAAGCTTATTTCGAGCCCATTGGCCGTTACGGCGCCAAGCTCAACCTGGATATTCTTTCCGACCCCAAGTTTCCCCGCCGGGGAAAATTGATCCTGGTCACCGCCACCACGCCCACCGCGTCGGGAGAAGGCAAGACGGTGACTTCCATCGGCCTGACGCAGGGATTGGAGCGCCTTGGCCGCAGGACCATCATCACCTCGCGCGAGCCGTCGCTGGGGCCGGTGTTTGGCATGAAGGGCGGCGCTGCCGGCGGCGGCCTCTCGCAGATCGAACCCAGCCAGAAGATCAACCTGCATTTTCATGGGGACTTCCACGCGATCACGTCCGCCCACAACCTGCTGGCTGCTCTGGTTGACGCCCACCTCTTTCACGGCAACGATCTGCAACTCGATCCCGACCAGATCTCCTGGCCGCGCACCATGGACATGAATGACCGCGCGCTGCGCCGCATTACCGTGGAGATCGGCGAGAAGAAAGGCGGACCCACGCGCAACACAGGTTTTGTGATCACTGCGGCGTCAGAGGTCATGGCGGTGATGGCGCTGGCCAGCAGCCTGGACGATCTGCGGCGCCGGCTGGACGCCATCATCGTCGGCGTGTCCAAGAGCGGAAAGCCGGTGCGCGCGGCGGATTTGAAAGCCACAGGCGCCATGATGGCCTTACTGGCGGAGGCCATTCTGCCCAACCTGGTGCAAACCAGCGAAGGCACCCCAGCCATGGTGCATACCGGCCCCTTCGGCAACATCGCGCACGGGACCAGCAGCATCGTCTCCCACAATATGGGAATCCGGCTGGCCGACTACGTGGTCAATGAAGCCGGGTTCGCCGCCGATCTGGGCGCAGAAAAGTATTTTGACATTGTCATGCGATCCTCCGGCATCGCGCCTGCCTGTGCCGTGCTGGTGAGCACCGTCCAGAGCTTGCGCAACCAAGGTGAAGGCGACCTGGAGAAAGGCTTCCCCAACCTGGCTCGCCATATCCAGAACCTGAAGAATTTTGGCGTTCCTGTGGTGGTGGCGATCAATCGCTTCCCCAATGACACGGACACGGACTTAAAGCGCATGGCCGACTACTGCGCCCAGCACGGCGCGGAGTTTGCCTTGAGCGAAGCCTACGCCAAAGGCGGCGCCGGCGCCGAACAGCTCGCCGAAAAAGTAGTGCAGACGATCGAGAAGAACCCCAATCCCAACGTCCAACCCATCTACGCGCTGGAAGACGCCATGGAAGACAAGATTGCCAAAGTGGCCACCGGCATCTACGGCGCGGGCGGCGTCAACTTCAGCGATAAAGCCAAAGCCAAGCTGCAGCAGTTCAAGGACTGGGGTTTCAGCCAGCTGCCGGTATGCATCGCCAAGACGCAGTATTCGTTTACCGATAATCCCAAGGTCCTGGGCGCGCCTACCGGTTGGACGCTCAACGTGACTGACGCGTCGCTCTCCGCCGGCGCCGGCTTTGTGGTGGTGATCTCCGGCAACATGATGCTGATGCCCGGACTGCCCAAGGTTTCGCGCGCGATGAGCGTGGACGTGAATGCCAAGGGAGAGATTATTGGGGTCTAACATTTCTGTCGCTTCGCTCCCGATCCAGTGAAGTGGTGTGAGGGTATACTTCCCCCCCGTTATCACGTCATCCCGAAGGGCGTCAGCGAGGCGAGCGTTTTCTTCAGCTCGCGAGCAGCCCTGAGGGACCTTGCGCTTCGTGTCATGGACAAGTTCTCTTATATTTACATGATGGGTAGCAGTTCGCGCCGTGCTCTGTACACGGGCGTCACCGCGCCTCTCTACAAGCGTGTGTGGGAGCACAAGAATGATCTCGGCGGTCATTTCACCAGCAAGTACAAATGCTATCGGCTGGTTTACTTTGAGCAATTCATGAGCATTAAAGCTGCAATTACCCGCGAGAAAGAAATCAAGGGCTGGAGGCGAGAGAAGAAGAATGCGTTAGTCGAATCCCGCAATCCAGAATGGAAGGATCTAGCTGAGGACTGGTATCCGGACGGCCTTATGCGCGACGGCTTGATAGAGTAAGCGCAAGGTCCCTCGCTCCTATTCGGACGCTGACGACAGCGCGTCCTCATGGACGGAGCTCGGGATGACGTTGGTTAGAGTCTCCTTCGTTTGCGACGTAGCTGAGAAATTTCCCAAACGCAAAAAAGCCCGCGGACAACGCGGGCTTTTTTGGTTCAACAGTTAGATTGCGGTTTATGAATTGGGTCTATCGCTTGGTGGGTATGATCCCGCTGTCGCAGATAGAGTAGGTAAGTCCGTTGGGAGCTGTATTGCGCAGGTCAGGGACGCCGAAGTTAGTTTTTCCGTCGCCACCGAACCTGGTTCCCAACTGGTTAAACAACGCCGGGTTCTGTGCAATCTGCAATGTCTGGCCGTTCGCGGGGACACCCGAGGTAACCGAGCCGGCACTGAGAATGATTTCGCCGATGTTGCAGGAGCGTCCGTTGCCAGCGGCTGCTCCTTGAGTATTCGAGCCAAAAAGATTGCTGGAGTTTCCGGCAGGGCCCTGCGGGCCTTGCTGCCCGGTTTCACCTTTGTCGCCCTTGGGGCCTTGCGGTCCAATGGGGCCAATCGGTCCGATGGGCCCGATAGCTCCCTGCGGCCCGGCAGGTCCCGCTGGACCCTGCTTGCCTTCAGGACCGGCGGGTCCTTGCGCTCCCTGCGCGCCGGTGTCTCCCTTGTCGCCTTTGTCGCCCTTCGCTCCTACGGCGCCGATGGTCGCGTCAAACAGCGCGGTCCTGCTGTCAGAGTCATCGCCGTCGTCGTCACCCTTCTTGTCGCCGCGGCGCTTGCTGGCGCGAGTCACGCGCAGAACGTAGCTTCCCGGCGCGATCTTGGTGGGCGCCACTGTGATGTGCGTGTCCGTAAACGAGTGGACCGACTGGTCCAGACCATCCAGCACAACGGCCGGCGGAAAAGCGTTGCCAAAGCCTTTGCCAAAGATGTCCATCTGCACCGGGCTGGGATTGCCGGAGTCAAACGTGAACGTTACTTTTTCGATGACCGGAACCTGCTGTTTCCCTCCGTCGTCGGCGCGCACGATTGTGGACGCGCAAGTGAGCATCAGGAAAAGTCCGAGTGTGGCGGCGAAGGCAAAGCTCCGCGCAAAGCTGTTGAGTCGCATGATAAAAGTCCTTACTTCAAATTGTGAGGGGACCTTTTTTCGTGCTGGCGAGGCTGAACCACATCAGCCCTTGCGATCTTTAGGAAGTGGCGAGAACAGCTTTCAATTAACTTGGGAGCATTCTGTGGCAAGTGGCTGCGTCAGGCAAGTTACCGCCGGAACCTGGTGGGCGAACCAGGCTGGTAAACAGTCACAGTAAGACCCTGAAGTGCAATGAGTTACGGTGCAGGGAGTTTACAAATCGGGGCCGCTCTTCCCCGTCATTTTCGTGAGTTGGAACTTGGCTTTCAGTTTGATCTTGCCCGCCTGGCTGAAGAACTCAATCTCTTTTTCGTCCGCCGGGATGGTGGGTTCTCCGGAGGCAGTCTTCCGCGGAAACTTAAACGTCAACTGGTAGGGCGAAGTGCGGCCTGAATACTTGGCGATCGCCACGGACTCTGGCGCAATCTTCTTTTGTGTCTTGGGGTCCACCAGGTTGGTGATCTTGATGAGCCCGTCTTCGTCCAGTCCATCGAAGGGTGTCATGTCCGGCGAATTGACGATGATGATGTAATCCTCCGGAGTGTCTTCCAGCAGATCGTCGCCTTTCTCCGGGTCCACGCGTCCGCACAGCGAGGACTGGCGGAATTTGGCGGCGCGCACCGTGCGCGAGGACTGCCAGGTGACCTGGAAGATCACAATGGACTCGGTTGCCCCAGTGGCCCAGGAGGAGGGCGTCCTGTCCGTCTTGCCCCACTCCGGCCGGCCGTTGCAGTCTGTCGGCAGCGGTGTAAGGAAGTGCGTAGAGCCCTTGAGCCATGGCGCGCCAACTTCCACCATCTTGACCCAGGGCGAATCAAAGAGGATCTTCTGCACGTCGTCCATCGTCCAGGCTTTGTACTCTTTGTCTTTCCACGGGTCGGCGGCAAATGCAGTGATGGCGATCGCGGCCACACAGATTCCCACGAGCATGTTGAGCGGCGCTCGCAAGCCGGTTTGAGATCTGCGACGTAAGGGAAAGACTGCGGACGACCTGGCGGATGGGCGCATAATGGGGCCTCGCTGCAGATGAAGTGCAATGTTGCGTTCTTGGATTTGCTTCAGACGGCGCTATTGTAGGTCTCGGGTTTTGGCGGAGTCAATGTTTATCATGGCTACCTATCCGCACAGCTTGTTGTTTACTGTATGGTTATCATCTGCGGGGCCCCGTCACACGCCCGGTGAGGCCTTGTTTCGCCAAGGGAACCGCGAGTCGCCGCGCTTCGTATAACATCAGGAGAGGCGTCTATGCTGACTTTCTTCCTGTGGTGCATCCTTCTGGTGGTGTGCTGGCCGCTGGCCCTGATCGCCCTGGTCCTGTATCCCTTGGTGTGGTTGATTCTATTGCCGTTCCGCATTGTGGGCATCGCCGTGGGCGGGGTATTGGAACTGCTGCGTTCCATCATCTTCCTTCCGGCTCGCGTCCTGAGCGGACGCCGGGCTTAAGTACTCACTCGCCAGATCTTGCGCGTCGCCCGCTCCTGGAAAAAGTCAGGGACGCGATTTCCGCGTCCCTGGATTGAAGATTGAAGATAGAAGTTCAGCCAATTTCTGGCCGGATGCGCTCCGGCGGTTTTTCTCAGAGCGATGACTCCGAAGAGCCCACCACTTTGAACGGCACAGCCCCAAAGATCACATCAATGGCCTCGCAACTGTAGGCGATGCGGAAGCTCCCGGCGCCGGAAGTTGTGGTTTGCAAATTCAAAGTGGTGCCTGACTGCAACATCAAGCCTCCGTTGATGAACCCGCTGGCGCCTGGTCCAATCATGAATTGGCCGCTGGCGCCTTGCACCAGGACCAGTCCCGTCCACTGCAAAGTGGCGTTGTTGATTTCCAGGTCATTGGGGACTATCAGGATGCCGAACCCGGACAGGCTTGCTCCCGACGAGAGCTTGAGGTTCGGGTCCGTGATCACCACGATGGCCGGGTTGGCGCTGGTTCCGTAGCTGGGCGCCAGACTGGCCGCGGACACCGCGAAATAGTTGGGTTTACTGATGTTCGCGGCGACGAACGCATTCAGCGCCGCAATGGAATTCTGCGTCATCATTGCGCTGCCCGACAGGTAAACCGTGGAATCTACCTGGTTCCCCGCGCCGCCAATAAATGGCGCTGTGGGGTTCAACGGCAGAGTGACGGCGGGCACCTGGGGCGCAAAGAAAGCTGACGTGGCCAGCAGTTCCGGGGCCGCCAAATTGAGATTGGCATAGCAAGTCGGGTCGCTCGGATCACAACTTGTGGTCGGCGACGGTGGAGGAGTAGGCGTGGGGGTCGGCGTCGGCGTGGGCGTCGGAGTTGGCGTCGGAGTCGAATCGTGGCCGTCATGGCCGTGGTGGTCGCTTGGTGTAGCAGTTGGAGTAGGCGTGGGAGTCGGCGTCGGCGTTGGAGTCGGCGCTGTGCTTGTGCCTCCGCTGGTGATGAACCGCGGCGTTGGATCGGTGCCCCGTACCCACCACAAACCGGGGGTGCAGTTATTGCTTCCCACGCTGCTGCCATT
>JBGPLR010000104.1:0-8593 GCA_041486545.1 Terriglobia bacterium | reverse complement strand
TGATGGAGCGCACGCGGGAAATCGGGATCCTGAAGTCGTTGGGCGCGTCGAAACTTTATGTGGTCCGCGTGATCCTGCGCGAAACCCTGCTGCTGGCGGTGGCCGGCGTGCTTTTGGGCTTTGCCGTGACCGAACTGGGACGAATAGGGATCGTGCACAAATTTCCTACCTTGCGGGTTTTGCCCATTACCCTGGGATGGGCGATGTACTCCACGCTGGTCGCCGTGGGCGGAGCCATACTGGGCGCGCTGTATCCGGCCTTCAAAGCCGCGCAAAAGGACCCCATTGACGCGCTGGCATACGAGTAAAGCAACTAGCGACTAGCCGCTAGCTGCTGGCTCTTACGTCGCATGCCCAGGACCACATTTATTCGCGACCAACGCTGCGGTCACGACTCCCAATCTAGCTGCCAGCCGCCAGTCACTAGTTGCTTACTCATGCCGCAACGCGCTCACCGGATTCACTCGCGCGGCGCGCGACGCGGGGATGTAGCCGGCAATCAGCGCCACCATGGCCAGAATGAGCACCGCGGTAACGATGGTCAGGGGATCCAGCGCGCTCAGGCCGTAGAGCTTGGACGCGATCAAACGCGTGAGGCCCACGGTGGCGCCAATTCCAAGCACCACGCCCAGGACAATCATGATGCTGGTTTCGCGCAGGACCATCTGCACCACGGACGCGCGTCCTGCGCCAAGCGCCATGCGGATGCCGATCTCATTGGTGCGGCGGGCCACGCCGTAGGAAAGCACGCCGTACAATCCGGTGGCCGCCAGCAGCAGCGCGATGATGCCGAACACCGTGCACAAGCGGGCCATCACGCGGGGCTGCGCGTTGGTGCGCGCCAGTGTTTCCGTCATGGTCCGCGCGCGGCCCAGGTCCAGATCTTCATTGACAGCCAGAATGGTCTTGCGCACCGCGAGCGCCAGTTGGCCGGGATCGCCAGCCGTGCGAATTTCAAAGTACACGCCTGGCGGCGGGCCCTCCATGGTTTGGTCCGCCGGATGGTAAAAACGCGGCGGGATATCGCCTTTCAAATTGTGGTCACGCGCGTCGCGCGCCACGCCGACAACTTCCATCTGGTATTTGTGGTCGCCAAATGCTTCGGTCACGTGCCTGCCGATGGGGTTCCTGCCGGCGAAAAAGCGTTTAGCAAACGCTTCATTGATCACGCAGACTTTGGGAGCTTGAGCGGTGTCGCGCAGGCTGAACTCGCGGCCCAGAAGCAGAGGAATACCCAGGGTGGAGAAATACCCCGGACCGACCGTGTCAAAGCGCGACCCGCGTTCGTTGTCCTTTTGCGGGGTGAAGCCTTCCACTTCCACATGATCGGCGGACTCGGAGCCGCTGAACAGCCCGTTCTGCGAGTAGGTTACGCCGCGCACGCCGGGCAGGACGCGGATGCGGTCTGACAGATCGTTCCAAAGCATGGTCAGGCGAGCGTCTTTGTACCCGGCGGTCAATCCGTCAACGCCCAGCACCAGCAGCTTTTCACGCGCGTATCCCAAGTCCGCGGCTTGCAGGTTCCAGAGCGTCCGCAGTAGCAGACCTCCACTGACCACCAGGAGCAGCGAGAGCGCTACCTGGGCGATCACCAGGCCCTTGGCCAGGTTCAACCGGCCGGAGGAAGTGGTGCTGCCACGGCCGGACTCGCGCAAGCTGTCATTCAAGTTGACGCGCGTGCCGCGGATGGCCGGCGCCAGACCGAAAATGATTCCGGTAAGAAAAGTTACAGCTGCGGTAAAGGCCAGGACGCGCAGGTCCAGGGCCACGCCCAAATCCAGAGAGTCGCGTTCGGTGGTCAGCTTCATCATGATCACCAGGAGCCGGGTAGCGCCCCAGGCGACGAATAATCCCGCCACTCCGCCCAGCGCGGAGAGCATCAGACTCTCGGTAAGAAACTGCCGCACCAGACGCCAGCGCGAGGCGCCGATGGACAGCCGCACGCCAACCTCTTTGTAACGCGCCGAAGCGCGAGCCAGCAGCAGGTTGGCCACGTTGATGCAGGCGATCAGCAACACCACGGCGGAAGCTCCCAGCAGGACCAACAGTTGCTGCTGGAAGTCGGCGCGGCCGCCGAAAGCCCCCGTGCTTGCCGACACCACTTTTAGCTTCTGGTCCATGACACGCTTGCGCGTTTCCGGCGCCAGCGACGGGGGATAGCTGTTTTCCACGATGCCGCGGAAGAGCACATCCATTTCAGTTTGCACCCGGGCCACGTTCACCCCGGGTTTCAGGCGGCCGATTACGTGCAGCCACATGGTTTTCGCGATGTTCTCCGTGGTTAGTTGTTCATGCAGCCAGTCGCGTCCGGGCATGATGCTGGGCTGCATCAGCATGGGGACCCAAAGGTCCGGCGCGTCGCCCACGGTCTCTCCGTGAAACCCCGGCGGCGCCACGCCAATCACGGTAAGGGCAACTTTGCCGATACGAATTGTGCTGCCCGGCACAGACGTGTTTCCGCCAAAGCGCTTCTGCCAGTAGTCGTAACTGATGACGGCGTAAGGATCTTCACCGGGGGATTTGGCGTCAGCCTCGGTGAAGAAGCGTCCAATCGCGGGCTCAACGCCAAGGACAGAAAAATATCCTTCTGATACCAGCCGGCCGTGGGCCTCTTCCGGAGGCGTGCTGCCAATGCGCACTTGTACCCTGTCCGCTTCTGACTGCACGGCGATCAAGCCGGACAGCGTGGTGTTGTGATCGCGCAAGGTGATGAACTCGGCGTAGCTCAGCAGCGACCGGTTGCCGGGGCTCACGCCCATGGACACTCCCGCTGCGTTGGGGTCGGTGAGCATCACCAGTTCCTGCGGATTGCGTACCGGCAGCGCCTTCAAAATGGCCGCGTTCACCACGCTAAAGATGGCGGTGTTGGCCCCAATACCTACGGCCAGCGACGCCACGGCGACCATGGTAAACACCGGCGTGCGGACAAATTGCCGCAGCGAATAGCGAATGTCTTTGAGCAGTGTTTCCATCCAGGCGGCAATTTCCATGGTGCGCTTCCTTTCGGTTTCCAGTCGGTTTCCAGCGTGAGATTTCCAAGATCTGGGAGGCAGAGCAATCCAGCTATGTGACGGACCGAGATGCTAGCTGGTTAGCAGGGCAGGGGCAAAGGTTTTGGTTCAAATTTAGCAGGGTGAGAGCCGGGATGGAGGACGAAAAACGGGACAGCCCTGGAACGGGGCGGGAGCAGATAGCCCAGCCAGATTGTAGGACGATGAACTACTTCGCGCTGGCGTTGGCGAACAAAAGACGGTATAATGGAGGGAGCAGCTAGCACCTGGCAACTAGCAGTTAGCCGGACTTATGGCCCTCAGCCGAACCATTGGGATCGGATTGGGATCGGCCACCTGTAAGTCCTTTGTTTATTGGGACCATTGGGATGAATAGGGAGGGGTGGGGGGGGATCCCAAAGGAAGATCGGGTGATCGCCGTGATGCGGGTCATCGGGTGATCGCCGTGATCGGGTCATCTGGTGATCGGAAGGGCAAGAACCCGATCAATCGCCAAACCTACGCCAAACTGGGATGCGTCGTGTAAGTCCTTTAGACTTTGGGATGACCGGGGAGGGGGTGGGCGCGAAGCGCGCCATCGGGTGATCGGGAGATCGGGTGAACGGAACCCGGGAAGAGCGCTGGCGAGGGCGCCTTCGGTCCACAAGCAATACATGGCCCACCGGTGAGACGAAGCAATGCTACATCTCTACGCCGGAGATATTGGGGATGTTCCGCGTGCGTCTGCGGGTCGTCCCCCAAACTTCCCGCATCCTCCGTCTTCGGTTTAACATCTGGATTTACCATCTGACAAAGCTGTTCAATTAGGAGGTCCCCATGTCTATCCGTCCGGTCAAGAAGCTGATCAAGTCCAAGCCCACGCTGGAAGGAGCCGGGGTGCATCTGCGCCGCGCGTTCGGTTTTGGCAACACCACGGACTACGATCCGTTCCTGCTGCTCGACGATTTCCGCAATGAAGTTCCGGCGGACTACCTGGCCGGGTTTCCGTGGCACCCGCATCGCGGGATTGAGACCATCACTTACGTGCTGGCCGGGACGGTGGAGCATGGCGACAGCATGGGCAACCACGGGGCCATCGGCGCCGGTGACATCCAGTGGATGACCGCCGGCAGCGGCATCATCCACCAGGAAATGCCTAAGGGCGATCCCAACGGCCGCATGCACGGGTTCCAGTTGTGGGCCAATCTTCCGTCGGCGCTCAAGATGACTCCGCCGCGCTACCAGGAAGTGAAGGCCCCGGAGATCCCGGACATCACTGACGATGACGGCACCCACGTGCGCCTGGTCTGCGGAAGTTTCTGGGGCAAGCGCGGTCCGGTGGAAGGCATCGCCGCCGACCCGGTGTACGTTGACGTCCAGGTGCCAGCGGGCAAGCGCAAGACGCTTCCGGTGGAGACCACGCGGCACGCGTTCGCTTATGTATTTGAAGGGTCAGGAAAGTTCTGCAACGCGTCCGCGCCGCTGGCCGTGCCGACCGAGGGCGTCGGCTGGGCGGACACCGTACCGCCGACGGAAGCCGAGAACCGCTCGCTCATCCTGTTTGACAGCGGCGACGAAGTCACGGTGCAGGCCGGCGACCACGGCATACGCTTCCTGCTGGTCTCCGGCAAACCGTTGCAGGAACCCGTCGCCTGGTACGGGCCCATCGTGATGAACACCCAGGAGCAACTGCAGCAGGCGTTCAAGGAATTGGATGCGGGAACGTTTTTGAAAGGGCAGGGCAAGTAAAGAAGTCGAGGACTTCGGAGCGTGCATGAAAACGTTTTTCATTTACTAATTCGTCATCCCGAGCCCCGTTCATTCGGACGCGTTGTCACCAGCGTCCGAATAGGAGCGAGGGACCTTGCGCTGGGGCTCTGAAACACAAGGTCCCTCAGGCCTACTCGCAAGCTGAAGAAATCGTTTGCTCGTCAACGGCCCTCGGGATGACGGCTCATTAAGGTTGATTGGCTTCTACTAGGTCTTTTCATGCCCCTGCTCGTCGCAGGTGCGGAGACAAAGAAGAATGACTCACGAAATCAATCGCTCTGACGCCCTCTACCTGGAAGACCTCCATGTCGGACAGAAATTTGTCTCCGGCGAATTTCACATGGATCCGGACAAGCTCAAAGCGTTTGCGGAAGAGTTTGATCCGCAGCCTTTTCATCTGGACGCTGCCGCTGCGAAAGCCAGCATCTTTGGCGGGCTGGCGGCGAGTGGTTGGCATGTGGCGGCCATCGCCATGCGGCTTCTGGTGGATGGCGGGCTGCCGCTGGGCAACGGCATCATCGGACTGGGCGGCGAACTGGCCTGGCCCAAGCCCACGCGTCCCGGCGACACGCTGCATGTGGAAAGCGAAGTTCTGGAGATCGTGCCGTCGCGCTCGAAACCCAACCAGGGCGTGGTGAAAGTACGCAGCAGCACGTTGAACCAAATCGGAGAAGCGGTCCACGTGTTTACTGCCAAGGTGCTGGTGTTCAAGCGGCCGGTCGCGTAGAAATTCTTCAAGACCTGACGCGCAAGAGCGGGCCTTATCAATCGTTCACGGTGCAGCCCCTAGGAAGGTGGCCTCGGTATCTGGTTACTTCAGTGAGGATTTTATGTTGAGAAACGTCGTCCTGTTGGCTGTCGTGTTATCTGCCTTCTGCAGTAATAGTTTTGGGTGCGAGTGCACCGGTTACTCCCGGGCCTGCGAACGCTTTAATACAGACGCAGTTTTCGTGGGTAGGGTTGTCGAGACGGTCAGCGTCAAGCATCCCGTGGACAAAGATTCGTATAGTCGTGGTTATTCGATGCGTTTCACCGTAGAAGAATCTTTGCGGGGCGGGCTGGGGACGGAAGCAATCATTGAAACGGGTAACGGGGGTGGTGATTGCGGCACGCCGCTTCCCGTGGGTGAAAAGTTCCTAATCTTTGCCTACAGAGAGAAGGACGGAAAGCTTTGGACCGGAGCGTGCAGCGGAAGTCGCTTTCTCGGCAACGATCCGGAAAGTGCTCAAATCGTGGAGGAGCTGAGAGCCCTCGTAAAAACCGGCGCGGGCAGCATTTTTGGATCTGTGGCACAGACAAAACCAATGTGGCGGGAAGACGACATCCGCGACAAGGAAATGCAGCCCGTACAAGGGATAGTTGTTTACGCCAAGTCTGAAAGCTTCAACACTTTTACCAAGACGAAGCAAGACGGTTCCTATGAATTCAGTGGGTTGCCAAACGGAAAATATACAGTGACTCCGGAGACGCCTCGCAAAATGGATTTTGACCATGAGTATGAGGAGCGATATGGCGCTGAACTCTCGGACGGGGCATGCGCAAATATCAACTTCAAACTGGAGCCGGCGACGCGCATCCGTGGCCATGTGACTCTGCCCGTGGGTGCGGAAGGTAAAAAAATCGAAGTGGTGGCCCTACCAACGCATCTCAAGGAACTTACTCAATTCAGCGGGAAGTGGGACTTTGCAGACGAGGACGGCCGGTTTGATCTTTGGCCGCTACCGCCCGGAGACTATTACGTCGGTGTGAACATCAATAGTTCGCCCCAGGAAGACGCGCCGTTTCCTCCCACGTATTTTCCCGGCGTGACCAGCCAAAAAGCTGCGCACATCGTTCACGTTGACGAAGGAGAAATCAAACAACTCGAATTGCCGTTGCCGGAAGTTGCCAAGCCCCGCACTGTGCGTTTCGTGGCTATTGGACTGGATGGCAAGCCGATGAGAACGATTTACATCCAACGCGAAGACTTGCGTCACCCAGGCGACGCCGCCAGTTACGTTAACGTTGACCTCGACAGTAACGGAGCAGGCAGCCTGATCGTCTACGCCGGGTATTCCTATCATCTGCACGGTCAAGGGCGATCTTCGTGCTCCAAACCAGTGCTCATACCAGCCGGAACCAAACCTGTGAACGTTCGGTTCGTCATGGACCGTAAATCGGACTATTGCGATATCGGTGAAATTGATGGCAGAAAGAAGTAGCAAAAAAGCGTGTTTGCGGCAACAAGTACTGCTTGATGGTTTCCGCTTCTAAAGTAAACTCATACTCTGGAACTGGCCATGATCTTCGTCCTCGACAACTACGATTCCTTCACCTACAACCTGGTGCAATATCTGGGCGAGTTGGGCGAGACGGCGGAAGTTCATCGCAATGATCAGGTCACGGTGGAGCAGATTGAAGAGTTGAATCCCACGCACATCCTGATTTCGCCTGGGCCGTGCACGCCGCAGAAAGCCGGCATCAGCATTGAGCTGATCAAGCATTTTGCCGGCAAGAAACCCATCCTCGGCGTGTGCCTGGGACACCAGGCGATTGGTGCGGCCTTCGGCGGGAACGTGGTGCGGGCGCGCCAGATCATGCATGGAAAAGTCAGCCGCATCCAGCACGATAGCAAGACCATTTTCCGCGACGTTCCTCAGCCGCTCACCGCTACGCGTTATCACTCGCTGATCGTCGCCGAAGAGGGCCTGCCCGGGGAACTGGAGATCAGCGCGGAGACCCGCGATCAGGACGGAACGCGGGTGATCATGGGGCTGCGTCACCGCCGTTTCCCCGTGGAAGGCGTGCAATTTCATCCTGAGAGCGTGCTTACCGAATCGGGGCGTCTGCTGTTAAAGAACTTCTTAGAGTTGTAACCCTGTTGGGCTACAATCTCCCCAAACTGGTCTGGTTTGGAGGCCGCAGCATGACGCATTCGCCCCTTGAAAAGCGTTCCATGAAGAGGTTTTTTCTGGATTTGCCGATCAGCGTCAAGTACCTGGATAGCGCCCGCAGTGATCTTGCCGGCCGCACTCGCGACGTAAGCTCCCGCGGCATCTACATGTTCGTTGCCGCCCCGGTGGCCCAGGGCGCGGCCATTGAGTTCGTGATGACCTTGCCTTCGGAAATCACCTTGACGGAGCCTGTCCGGGTGCATTGCCGCGGGCGCATCCTGCGCGTGGAACAGGCCGCACAGGAGGACGGCGTCGCGGCGGCGCAAGGCGTAGCCGTGGCCATCGATAAGTACGATTTTGTCGGCGACGATGTTTGATAGACGATTTTTGGAGAAATGCCCGGCCCGATTCTGTTAACCTTTTAGGAAACCATGAAGAGCAGTTGGTCTTTATTTCTAGGCTCGGCTTTGCTGTTTGCGTCGGCCGTTTTAGCCCAATCCCCGGCCCAGGTCCCGGTGGGTGAACTGTTTGCGTCGGACAGCACAGGGCAAGCGCCGGCCCTGCCGGCCAGCCCGGGCATGAGCGTAGTGACCGGCTCGGAACTCTCCGCCGGCGTGGCCGCGGCGCGGCTGCGGCTGTTTCGCGGCGGCCAGGTACGGATTTGCCCGCGCAGCAGTATCAGTGTTACCAGCGGCAGCAGCGCAGGCCTCATGTTCGCCATGGGAACCGGCATGGTGGAAGTGGACTATCGCCTGAACCAGCGCGTGGCTGACCTGCTGATCACGCCGGACTTCAGCATCAACCTGGTCGGTCCTGGCGCTTTCCACGTGGCCTTGGGCGTGAACAAAAAGGGCGACACCTGCGTGAAACCGCTGCCGGGAAACACCGCGGAAATCAGCTTCTCGGAACTGCTCAGCTCGGCCATCTACAAGGTAAGAGCCAACGAGACGGTGGTCTTTA
>JBGPLR010000103.1:0-8646 GCA_041486545.1 Terriglobia bacterium | reverse complement strand
TGCTGGCGTCCCCAGGCCGAGAACAGGGTGTGGTAGTAGGCGCGGATCTGATCGGATTTTGGATTGGTCATGATGATGGGGACTAAGCCACGAGCTTCGGGCTGCGAGCCAGGAGCTGCGAGCGAGGAGCAACCAGTTCCGGGTTCGGAGACTCGGAGCCCGTAGCTCGAAGTTCGTAGCCCAGCCGAAACACGGAAGAACATGCACTGCCGCGTTCCTTTTACGCCCAAATGGCTGGTTTCTGGCCAGAAAAGCGGCCAGCCGGGGCTCCAGGCGCAGGTGCCATCAAGTACAGGTACCTAAGTTACTTTTTCAGAATACCGGTTGTGGTGACAATTTATGTCAGTGCGGAATCGCTCCCTCTGATCCTCCCGGAAATCAGCGGTTTCGCATGCTTCCGACTTTGCGGGAACAGGAGAAATATGTCTCAACGGCTGGGCGACCTGCTGGTGAAAGAAAAGGTCATCACCCCAGAGCAGTTGGAACAGGCAGCCAAGCTGCAGAAGGAGGGCAATCTCCGTCTGGCCTCGGCCCTGGTCAAGCTGGGGTTCCTCACCGATGAGGACGTTACCAATTTTCTCTCGCGCCAGTACGGCGTCCCCGCCATTAATCTTTCCTATTTTGAAATTGATCCCGCGGTCGTCAAGCTGATCCCTTACGAAACCTCGAAACGCTATCAGATTTTACCGCTGAGCCGGGTCGGCGCCTCGCTGACCATCGCCATGGTGGACCCCACCAACGTGTTCGCCATGGACGACATCAAGTTCATGACCGGCTTCAATATCGAGCCGGTGGTGGCCTCGGAAAGCTCGATCAACGAGGGCATCGACAAGGCCTACGGCAATTCCAAGGAGGAAGAGCTCGAGCAGGTCATGCAGTCGATGAACGAGCTCGGGGACGCCGCCGATATTGAGGTGCAGAGCGAAGAGCAGGAATTGGAGCTAGCCGAGCTGGAGAAAGCGGCCGACGAAGCTCCCATCGTCAAGCTGGTGAACCTGGTGCTGACCGACGCGGTCAAGCGCGGGGCCAGCGACATCCACATGGAGCCCTACGAAAAGGAGTTCCGAGTCCGCTTCCGGATTGACGGCATTCTGCAGTCCATCATGAAACCGCCGCTCAAGCTCAAGGACGCCATCACCTCGCGGCTGAAGATCATGGCGAAGCTGGACATCAGCGAAAAGCGGCTGCCGCAGGACGGCCGCATCATGCTGAAGATGAACATTGCAGGCAAGAAGAAGCAGCTCGATTTCCGGGTCAGCACCCTGCCGACGCTGTGGGGCGAAAAGATCGTGCTCCGGCTGCTCGACAAGGAGAACCTGCGGCTGGACATGACCAAGCTCGGTTTCGAGCCCGAGTCGCTGGTCAAGTTCGAGAAGGCGATTTTGAAGCCCTACGGCATGGTGCTGGTGACGGGGCCGACCGGGTCGGGCAAGACCAACACCCTGTACTCCTCGATCTCGCGGCTGAATACGCCCGACACCAACATCATGACCGCGGAAGACCCGGTGGAATTCCAGCTGGCGGGGGTCAACCAGGTGCAGATGAAGGAGCAGATCGGCCTGAACTTCGCGGCCGCGCTGCGCGCTTTCCTGCGCCAGGACCCCAACGTGATCCTGGTGGGCGAGATCCGCGACTTTGAGACCGCGGAAATCGCCATTAAGGCCGCGCTCACCGGACACATGGTGCTTTCCACATTGCACACCAACGGCGCGCCGGAAACTATCAGCCGCCTGATGAACATGGGCATTGAACCTTTCCTGGTGGCGACCGCAGTGCATTTGATCTGCGCCCAGCGCCTGGTGCGCCGCATTTGCACCGAGTGCCGCGAGGAAGTGCCGCTGCCGCCGCAAGCCAAGATTGAAGCCGGGTTCACCCCGGAAGAATCGCGCACCGCCAAGATCTTCAAAGGCCGGGGCTGCACCACCTGCAACGGCAGCGGCTATAAGGGACGCACCGGCCTGTACGAAGTGATGGAAGTTGACGACGAAATACGCGAGCTGATCCTGATTGGCGCTTCCGCTGTGGAACTGAAGAAGAAGGCCATGGAGCACGGCATGATCACGCTGCGTCGCAGCGGATTGATCAAAGTGAAAGATGGCCAGACCACGCTGGAAGAAGTAGCTCGCGAGACGGTCCACTAATACGAACGAACGAGAAGAAGGGAAGTCCACGGAATTATGAATGTATCGCTGAGTGATCTGCTCAAGAAGATGTTGGATATGGCGGGCAGCGACCTCCATATTACGACCAATTCGCCGCCGCAGGTGCGCGTCCATGGCCACTTGCAACCGCTGGACATGCCGCCGCTGACTCCTTCGGAGACCAAACAGCTGGCGTATAGCGTGCTCACCGACGCGCAGAAGCACCGTTTTGAAGAAAACCTGGAGCTGGACTTCTCCTTCGGACTGAAGGGCCTGGCCCGTTTCCGCGGCAACTGCTTCAACCAGCGCGGCGCGGTGGGCGCCGTCTATCGCGTGATTCCCTTTGAGATCAAGACCTTCCAGCAGCTCAATCTTCCTCCCATTGTGGCCAAGCTGTGTGAAAAACCGCGCGGCCTGGTGCTGGTGACCGGTCCCACGGGTTCGGGCAAATCCACCACGCTGGCCGCCATGCTGGACAAGATCAACATCGAGCGGCACGACCACATCATCACCATTGAAGATCCCATCGAATTCGTGCACCAGAACAAGAGTTGCCTGGTGAACCAGCGTGAAGTGCACTCTGACACCAAGTCGTTCAGTGACGCTCTGCGCGCCGCGCTGCGTGAAGACCCGGACGTGGTGCTGATCGGCGAAATGCGCGACCTGGAAACCATTGAATCGGCGTTGCGCATCGCGGAGACCGGCCACTTGACCTTTGGCACGTTGCACACCAACTCCGCGGCCTCCACCATCAACCGTATTATTGACGTTTTCCCCTCGCACCAGCAGTCGCAGATCCGGGCGCAGCTTTCTTTGGTGCTGGAAGGCATTCTTTGCCAAACCCTGCTGCCCCGCGTGGGCGGCAACGGACGCTGCATGGCCATGGAAATCCTGGTGCCCAACGCCGCGGTCCGCAACCTGATTCGCGAAGACAAGATCCACCAGGTGTATTCGTCCATGCAGTCCGGCCAGGACCGGTTCGGCATGCAGACCTTTAATCAAGCGCTGGCTACGCTGTATTTCCAGAAGCAGATCACTCTGGAGACCGCGTTGCAGCGTTCGTCCATGCCCGACGAATTGCAGGACATGATCAACCGCGGAGTCATCGCCACGCGTACTGCGGCGGCGGCGACGGCCCGGCGGTAAGAATGCAGCACTCCCATTGGTGGTAGGAACCCAAGGGTGGTAGGAACAAGCACGAGAGGAGTTTTCGGTATGCCGGTATTCACATTTACAGGGACTGATTCCCAGGGAAAAAGGATTTCTGGGGAGCGGTTAGCCGATAGCAAAGCAGCCGTCAACATGCTGCTGCGCCGCGAGCGCATAACCCCCGGCGCCATCAAGGAGAAGGGCAAGGAGTTCGCCCTGCCCAAGTTTGGCACCGGCAAAGTGGCCATCAAGGACATTGCCGTATTCTTCCGCCAGTTTTCCGTGATGATTGACGCCGGTCTTCCGCTGGTGCAGTGTCTGGAAATCCTGGCCACCAACCAGGAAAACCTCTTCTTCCAGAAGTGCCTGACCGGTGTGCGCACCACGGTGGAAGGCGGTTCCACCTTGTCCAACGCCATGCGGCAATACCCCAAAATCTTTGACGACCTCACCACCAACATGATTGAGGCCGGCGAAGCGGGCGGTATTCTGGACACCATTCTGCAGCGCCTCGCCACCTACGTGGAAAAGGCCGTGAAGCTGAAGTCCGCGGTCAAATCGGCTTTGATTTACCCCGTGGCGGTCATCAGTATTGCCTGCATCGTGGTGGGCTGCCTGCTCAAGTTTGTGGTGCCCATCTTCGCCAATATGTTCAGCAGCATGGGCGTGGACCTGCCTCTTGCCACCAAGGTGGTCATTGGCCTCAGCCATTTTGTCTCCAGCTTCTGGTGGGTCATCGTGTTGCTGGGCATCGTGGGTTACGTGGCCATCAAGATGGTTCGCAAAGATCCTAAGGGCCGCTTGGCCCTGGACAGATTTATGCTCAACCTGCCGGTGGTAGGCAATGTGCTGAGAAAGATCGCCGTGGCCCGTTTTACCCGTACCCTGGGCACCTTGATCACCTCTGGCGTGCCCATCCTGGAAGGTCTGGCCATTACTGCAAGGACCTCCGGCAACGCCGTTCTGGAAGATGCGCTGATGAAGGTGCGCAAGTCAGTGGAGGAAGGCCGCACCATTGTTGACCCGCTGCGGGAAAGCGGCGTATTCCCCAACATGGTCACGCAGATGATCGGCGTGGGCGAAGCCACCGGCGCCATGGACGCCATGCTGCAGAAGATCGCCGACTTTTACGAAGATGAAGTGGACGCCGCCACCAAGAACATGCTCACCCTGATGGAGCCCCTCATGATCGGCTTCCTGGGTGTGGCGGTTGGCGGAATCGTCATTTCTCTCTACATGCCGCTGTTCTCCATGATCGCCAAGCTTTCCGGATAAGAGAAGGCAGCGAGACGCGGGATTGACGCTGTACAAAACACGCATACCGATACGAATGGATCGAACAGGCGGAAATGGGCGACACGAGGTTCAATGAGCGGACGTGGTTGGCTTGGCTGGTCAAAGTCCGTGTCATTATCATTACCTTTTTGTTCGCGGTGGAATTCCTGATCGTCAAGGTCACCCCGAACAACGTCCCCACCCGCCTGTTCATTACCGTCGTCCTGGTCTGGTATACGGTTTCCGTCTTTTTCATTGTGCTGGGTTCCATCTGGCAGGAGCACAAACTCCAGGCCATCATCCAGATCTTTACTGACCTGGCGTTTGTCACCGCGGTGGTGTACGTCACCGGCGGCATTGACACTTTTTTCAATTTTCTTTATCCGCTGGCCATCATCGTGGCCAGCATTCTGCTGCCCCGTTACTGGGCCTATCTGACGGCCGCGGTTTCCTTTATCCTGTTCGGCGCGCTGCTGGAACTCTGTTACTTTGAAAAGATTCCCACCTACCAGTTTTCGGCGCGCGGCGACTCTAAGTCCCTGCAAGCGGTCATCCTCATCAACTTTTTTGCGTATTTGACCGTCGCCCATCTTTCCAGCGCGCTGACCGCCAAGCTGCGCCAGGCGGGCAGGGAACTGCAGGACAAGAGCGGCGAACTCCTCAGCCTGCAGGCGTTGCATGAGAGCGTGATCCAATCCCTGCGTGGCGGGCTGATCACCACCGATCTTGAAGGCCGCATCACGTTGCTCAACGCGCCCGGACAACGGTTGCTGGAGCGCACTGCTTCCTCGGTCTGCGGACGGCACATTTCCGAGATGTTCCTGGATCGGCTGCCGCACCTGGAATCTTCTTCCGTACAAGGTGAAGTACGAGGGTTGACCCCGGCGGGAAAAGAAAAGACTTTTGGCGTTACCGTGACCGAACTCAATGTTCCCGCGCAAGGGACCATCGGCTACGTTTACACGTTTGAAGACCGCACAGAACTGCGCCGGCTGGAGAGAGAAGTCCGCATGCGCGACCGGCTGGCCGCGGTGGGCCGCCTGGCGGCCGGCATCGCCCACGAAATTCGCAACCCGCTGGCTTCCATCGCCGGCTCCATCAAGATGCTTTCCCAGTTGGCGCTGTTGAATGACGAGCAGAAGATGCTGGTGGACATTATTACCCGCGAGTCCACGCGCCTGAACGCCATCATTACAGATTTCCTGGCTTACTCCCGGGAGAAGAGTTACAAATTGATCCGCGTTGACCTGCTGCCTCTGTTGGAAGACGCGCTGGTCCTGCTGGAGAACCGGTCGGCGTCGGCCGGCCTGAAAATCGTCCGGCAATATGATGTTGCGCATGCTTTTGCCACAGCCGACGCTGATCGCATCAAGCAGGTGGTATGGAACCTGTTGGAGAACGCGGTACGCGCCACCGACCAAAAAGGCGTGATCACCGTGTCCGTGCGGCCGGCTGGCGACAATTGGCGGATCGGCATCCGCGATAACGGCCCGGGCGTGCCTGCCAACCTGCTGGACAAGATATTCGAACCGTTCCAATCCAACTTTGAAGGCGGCACCGGCCTGGGTCTGGCCATTGTGTACCAGATTGTGCAGGCCCACGGCGCCAAGATTTCCATCCAGTCACCGCCCGGGGGCGGAGCGGAGTTCGTGCTGGAAATGTTGAACGCCAAGGCCGCAGAGCGCGAGCCCGATGGGGAGTTGGCGGAAACTGAGGTGTCGCATGGCTAGCATTCTGGTATGCGACGACCAGCGCTCCATCTGCGAGATGCTCGACATCTCCTTGCGTAAGGAAGGCCACCGCGTGGAGACCGTCAACGGTGGCGAGGCGGCCAAGAAAAAACTCAGCTCCGCCAACTACGAAGTCCTGATCACCGACATCAAAATGCCGCAGACTGACGGCATTGAAGTGTTGCGTTTTGCACGGCAAACGTCGCCGGAGACCTCCGTCATCCTGATAACTGCGGTGGAGGACTATGAAGCTGCGGTGCAAGCGGTGAAAGGCGGAGCGTTCGATTACATCCACAAGGGCCCCGGCCTGATGGAGGAACTGAAGATTTCCGTGGGCCGGGCGCTGGAAACCATGTTGCTGCAGCGCCAGAACCTGGCCTTCAAGCGCGATGCCGCCAGCCGCAACTCGCTGGACAACATCATCGGCAAGAGCGTGGCCATTGAGCGGCTAAAGACCATCATCCGCACCGTTGCGCCCACCGGGAGCACGGTGCTGATTTACGGAGAGAGCGGCACCGGAAAAGAACTGGTGGCGCGAGCCATCCACTCCTGCTCGGCGCGCTCCGGGGAGCCCTTTGTTTCCATCAACTGCGGCGCGTTTCCGGAAACCCTATTGGAAAGCGAACTGTTCGGCTACATGAAGGGCGCGTTCACCGGCGCCACCCAGAACAAACGCGGTTTGTTTGAAGTGGCCGGCGGCGGCACCATCTTCCTGGATGAAATCAGCGAGATGAGCGTTTCCATGCAGGTGAAGCTGCTGCGAGTGCTGCAGGAACGCCTGGTGCGGCCGGTGGGAGGATCGCAGGAAGTGGCGATTGATGTCCGCGTGGTTGCCGCCACCAACAAGGACTTGGGCGCCATGGTGGCCGCCAGCACTTTCCGCGAAGACCTCTACTACCGTGTGAGTGTGATTCCGATCCAGGTGCCGCCTTTGCGCGAGCGTCGCGACGACGTTGAACTGCTGGCCACTTACTTCCTGAAGAAATATTCCACCGCCGCGGTGAAGAGTATCCTGCGCATCAGCGAAGCTTCCATGGCTGCCTTGCGCGCGTACGACTGGCCGGGCAATGTTCGCCAGTTGGAAAACACCATTGAGCGCGCCGTGGCCATGGCCACCGGACAGGAACTGCGCATTGACCTGGATTCGGAGAGGGCGCCCGCGCATCCGCAAGGGGCTGCGTCCAACGGCAATCTTCAAGTAACGTCAGATGGCCTGGACTTCGAAAAATTCGTGGCCGATATTGAGCGCTCGCTCATCGAGCAGGCTTTGAAGCAGTCCGGGGGCGTGCAGACCCGCGCCGCCGAACTGCTCAAGGTGTCTTACCGCTCCTTCCGGCATCTGCTGAAGAAGTACGATATTTAGCTCTTTCCTTGTCCCGAGCGGAGCGAGGGAACCCTATCATCGTGAATATAATAGAGGTTGCTATTTAATGCTGCCCGGTGCAGATGCTGAGAGCGTTCCCCAAAGAGTTGACTATGCGATAGGGGTCCCTCGCTCCGCTCGGGATTACAGAGAAAACTCCGCCCGAGATTACAGAAAAACCTTCACGGATTTTTTGGCTTCACCCGCGTGTAGTTTTCCATCTCAGATGTCCACTTCAGGAAGCGGCCAAGCTGCTTTCGCTCGCGAATCAGAAAGCCCCAGAACTCAGTGAATCCAATCTTGTCCATCTTGAGTCCAGAATAGGTTTCCATGCGCCAGCGCAGATATGGACTGCGCCACGGAGCCAGATGATGACCGCGAGTTGAGTTCCAGAGGAAGCGAATCAGTTGTCGCATGGTGTCCTAAGATTATCCTGAGATAGCGGCCCAGAGCTGGGGCTTGTTCATCCGGTGATGGTTACAGTCACTTCGCTTCCCTTGTCAGCTGCGGCCAGGCGCGAAGCCGGACCCTTATTTGTGGAGATTTCCAGAAAGCCTGTGCTGCCCATCACGGCAATCAGCTCGCCCTGCGCTCCATCGCTGTAAGTGGAGCTCAGTTTGGTAATTTCTGATTTGCCCACCGTGATCTTGAACGGCTTTGCCGACCCGTCAAAAATCTCCGGGATATCTTTGGCCGTGATGTTGGTGATGAGGTTGCCGAATTTGTCGCTTTTCAGCACCACGGCTTTCCAGTTGTTGGGCGAGATGGCTTTCGGTTTGGGCGCAGCAAAGCGGGTAAAATCGCTGATTTCGTCGCCGAACTTGGTGGAATCCACGCCTTTGCTCAAATACGCGGCCACCGGCGCGAAGACGTCGCGCCCGTGAAAAGTATTGCTGACCGGCTGGTGAAAGTAGTGTTCGGAAGTGATGTGGCGCACGGTGACGCGTTCTTCGCGCTCAAACACCAGAGACAGCACGCCGTTGTCCGG
>JBGPLR010000102.1:0-8676 GCA_041486545.1 Terriglobia bacterium | reverse complement strand
CCTCGCTTCAACGTCGGCTTCGGCAGTGGAAAAAGCTCCGGCGCCCGCGCTGCCTCTGCCCAGCACCGGCAACGTAACGCTCACGCTGGGCGAGTATGACCGCCTGGTGGACCTGGCGAACAAAGTCGCCCGCAAACATGATGTGCCGCCGATTTCGTACACGCTCAAGCGCGCTGAACTGAAACTGCACGTGGCTGAGGGTTCGGTGCTGGGCTCAGTGCAGCTCGATGGAGAAATCTTCGGCAAAGGGTCGGCCAAAGTTCAGCTCACCAGCGGCATGACCATCCTGAACGCAAAACAGGAAGGCAAAACGCTGCCGTTGCTACAGGAAGGCTCCACGGCAATGGCGATCTTGAGCGGCCCGGCAGAATTTTCCGTCGCACTCGATGCCGGCATGCCCATGACCATTGAAGCCGGACGCGCGCAATTCAGCTTGCCGGTCCCGGCGGCGGGAAGCGTGCGGCTCTCGCTGGTCATCCCCGGCGACCACACCAACGTGCGCATCAGCCCCGGACTCATCACCAACCGCACTTCCGCCAACGGCCAGACCACGGTGGAAGCCGCGCTGGTTCCCGGGCAGCCCGCCAGCATATGGTGGCAGACGCGCGAACTCGCCGTGCCGGTGGTGCCCAAGGAAGTCCGCTTCCTTTCCGACGTGAAGACGCTGGTCACCGTCACCGAATCCGACCTTCGCATCGCAGCGCTGGCGGACGTGACGGTGGTGCAGGGCGATCCCACCGAATTCAAAATCAACGTTCCCGACGATTACGAAATTACTGACGTCAGCGGCGCCACGGTGGAAGGCAGCGAGATCGCCGGCGGCGAACTCATCGTCAAGCTCAACGCCAGTGCGCCGCGCTCCCATCAGTTCCTGATCACCATGGAGAAGCCGCTGGCCGGCGTCGCCAAACTGGAAACTCCCTTTCTGAGTTTCAACGCCACGCAGCGTGAAACCGGCGAGATCCTGGTGGAAGGCACCGGAGCCATGGAGTTGACGTCCACCGAGGGCGGCAGCCTGAAGCGCATGGACGTAAAAGAGGCCAACCCGTATCTGCGGTCGCTGGCGCGTTATCCGATGCACGCGGCGTTCCGCTTCCATCGCCAACCCAATGAAGTTCCCAAGCTGGCGCTGGCGTGGGTCCGGTTCCCGGACAGCTCGGTGCTGGCCGCGGTGGCCGAGCGCGCCGTGGTCACCACGCTGGTTACCACGGAAGGCCGGTCGCTCACGGAAGTCAAACTCACGGTGAAGAACCAGGCACAGCCTTTTCTGAAAGTTGATCTGCCTGCCGGGGCGACCATTCTCTCCGCCGAAGTCGCGGGCGAAAAAGTGAAACCGGTGCAGGGAACGGACGGTAATCGCGTGCCGCTACTGCGCTCGGGGTTCCGTCCTACGGGCGCTTACGAAGTCACGTTTGTGTTCATGCACTCCGGCGCGCCCTTCGCCAGGAAAGGCGGGTCGGAACTGGCGCTGCCCAGCATGGACGTCCCCATCAGTCTGCTGCAGTGGGAAGTCTTCCTGCCGGAGCAATACAAGGTGAAGGACTTTGGCGGCGACGCCATCGCCATGAACCTGCTGCAGACGCGTAACTTCGACAGACTGGAAACTTTTGCCCGGCTTCAGGACAACGAAGGGCTCGACAACCTGGCTCTCTTTGTTCCCGGCGTCACCGTTACAGAAGGTCGGATTGATCACGGTGGCAGCTCCGCCGGTTTTCTGAACGGCGTGGTGGTCGACCAGCAAGGCGCGGTCATCTCGGGGGCACATGTGAAAGTGACGCACCTGGCCACGCACGGTGTCTACACGGCCAACTCTGACAGTTCAGGTTCCTGGAGCATCGCCGGTATTCCTTCCGGCAAGGTCAAGATCGAGATCTCTGCCTCGAACTTCAAAACGGCTGCGTTCACCGCCCTGGACTACGACGCCGGACGCGGCGGATCGATAGGCGAGACGAAGCTCGTGGTCGGCGCAGTCTCCATGACGGTAGAAGTCACCGCGGAAGCGCCGTTGATTGACTCGTCGCAAGCGCAAGTCTCGAATACCTTCAGCAACATGAATGGCGGAGGCTTCAGCACGAACGGCCTGCGCGGCCGCAGCAGCGACAAGAAAAAAGACCGCGACGCCAGGAAACAACTGGCGGAGCAACAGAACCAGGCGTCGGCCAACGTGTTTAACCTGCAAAAGAAAGTTTCCGGCGTGCTGCCGGTGCAGGTGGACGTTCCGCGGGCGGGCAACTCTTATCTGTTTGCACGCGCACTGGTGCTGGATGGGAGACCAAGCTGACGTTTAATTACAAGACAAAGTGACGGTGTGAGGGGGAGATGCCCGGCGTCTCCCCCCTCGATACGACATTTATAGGACTGTCATCCTGAGCGAGTCCGAGTCCCGCGGGCGGGATGAGGGCGAGTCGAAGGACCCGGAGGATGGCTTTCTCGCCGATGCCGCTTCAGGGAGTTTTCTTGAGACTGTTTCGTGAGAACACCTCGAAGCGGCATTCAAACGACACACATTCTCGGGATCCTTCGACTCCGCGCCAGTCACCATTGTGCAAGGCAAGGCTTTCGGCGCGCTCCGCTCAGGATGACAGGCTAATGACATCCTTGTTGCCCTAAGCTACTTCGCGACCACACTCGCGTTCACTTCACGTACTTCGGCTGCTCGCCTTTGCTCCACGGATCATACCCGTGGGCAAAACGCACACGGTCGGGGATCGCGGGATGGCTGCCGTACCAGAAAATCACGAATCGGCTGGGATGCGGATAAACCAGGGAAATCTCTCCCAGCACTTGAAACGCGTGAGCGCCGGCTTCCTGGGAGTTGGCGTTGATGCCGTGCGTGACTTCCAGTCCGTAAACGTCGGCATTGTGTTCCAGTTGACGGCTGATGGTGTTGGCCACAGGCGATGAAAAGAACCCGACCACGCTGATGACCAGGAAGATCATGGGCAGCGCGGCCCAGTCGCCCAGTTGGTAGATGCGCCAGCGTTCTCCGAAGCGCCGCAGCATCCAGCCGGACACAAGATAAACGAGAAAGAGAATGATGAACAGACCCGCGGCCCCTAGCACCAGCCCGTAGATGATGTGGCCCAGCACGTAGTGTCCCATCTCATGGCCGACGACAAAGAGCGTTTCCGGGTTGGAGGCTTTATTGATGGTCGTGTCCCAGATAACGATTCGCTTGGACGCGCCAAAGCCGGTCACATAGGCATTCAACTCGTTGGTCTTTTCGCTGGCCTTCATCAGGAACATGCGCTCGCGGGGAATGGCCAACCCGACCCGCTGCGTGACTTTCTCAATCGCCGCCACCAGTTGCGGATTCTTATTCTCCAAAGGCTCGAATTTGTTGAACAGGGGATCGATGATCCACGGAGAGGCGTAGATCAGCAGGAAGAACATCCCGTACGCCGGAAACCAGAAGTAAAACCACCAGCGCCGCGGACTCTTGCGGATGATGATGATCATGAGCCACAAAAGGAGCGTAAACACGATCAGCGAGACGGCTTCTCCCTTGAGGAAGTCTCCAAACCAGGAACCCCAGCCCTGCACGGAGAGGCCATACTGGCGGCTCACGTTATGCTGATAAGCGTCCAGTGGCAGTCCGGCCACGCTGGTGGTCAGAAGAAACAACGGGACCGCCACCAGGGCCTGAACAAAGCTATTGTTTGAGACTTTGACGGCCCAGTCGCGGTACTTGGCCATAATGCCGAAGTAGAGTAGCGCAAGCAAAACGGCCAGAGAGTACGCGGTATCAATGATCCGCAGTTTGCCACGCAGATCGTAAAGTGCTTTGGTTTTGGCCAGCTTGTCCGGAGGCAGCGTGTATTCCGTCGTCGGGGGCACGGGAGCAGCCGCACTTGGCGCGACTGGCGCTCCAGCAACAGCGGATGAGCCCGCCGGCGCCGAAGTTGCAGGCCCCGAAGTTTTGGGCGATGAAGCAGCAGGCGAAGCCGTGGCCGTTTGCGCAGCCGCAACATGTGTCAGCAGCACGCAGCAAAGCACCAGCAGGGCAAGCGAACTCAAGGTTCTCATGGTTGAAGGACCTCTCCACGATCAAGTGTCTTGGACTGTGCAAGATATCAGAAAAGGGAAGATGCCGTATGGCTCATTTGTCGCCGCTGTAACTACCATTGGCCAAGCCCGCACGAGTTAGAATTGAGCCAGCAAAAGCAATTTTTCTGCATCTAAGCAAGTTGGAGGAGTGCTCCTCATGAGGCGGCTCGTTCAAATCCTGTCCGTTTTCATCCTGGTCTTCTTACTAACGTGTCTTTTCCTCGTCGCCCAGCAGAACCCCAAACACCTGGTCCTCAAAGACGGCTCGTACCAGTCGGTCACCAAGTGGGAGATCCAGGGCAACCGCGTGCGTTACTACAGCGCCGACCGCTACGATTGGGAAGAGTTGCCCAACGACCTTGTAGACTGGCCGGCCACGGAAAAGTACAACGCGGAACGCGAGGCCCTGCGCGCCGAAGAAGTGAAATCCATTGCCAAGTTGAATGAAAAAGAAGCGGTGGAGAACCCCATGGTTGCGCCCGGACTGCGCCTGCCCGACGGCGGCGTGTTCATCCTGGACCACTACCAGAGCCAGCCGCAACTGGTGGAATTGACGCAAAACAGCGGCGAGCTCAACAAGCAGACGGGCCACAACATTCTGCGCGTGGCCATCAACCCGCTGGCCAAGTCGTCCAAGCAGACCATTGAACTCCCGGGCGAACACGCACGCACGCAGGCCCACGTGCCGGAGCCGGAAATCTGGATCAACGTGGAAACGGCCGGCGTTTCGCAACCGGTGCCCTGGGAAGACGACAACAAGCCGGCAGCGAAGCCTGAGCGCGGGGGCAAGAAACAGAAAGAGCCATCGCAGGGGCATGGGAAGTCGAAAACCAGTGATCAAGACCAGGCCGCCGAGCCGCCGCAACGCTACCGCATCGCGCGCATGGAACAGAAAAAGGAAAAGCGTATTGTGGGCCAACTCAACGTCGCGCTGTACGGCAAGATGAGCCAGAAACAGCACTGGGTGAAGACCACGAACACGCCCGCCGGCAGCGGCTGGATCAAGGTGACTCCGCTGGAGCCGCTTGCTCCCGGCGAATACGCCGTGGTGGAAGTTCTGGACCAGGAAAAGAACGAGATCAATGTTTATGTCTGGGACTTCGGCGTGAATCCCACGGCGCCCGCCAACATCAACGCCTGGACAGCGCGCAAGCCGGACATCGGCCCCGATGGAAAAGAGAAGCCGCCAGAGCTGGAGAAAAGGCCGAAGTGAAGCACTTAGCAACTAGCAACTAGCCAAGACTGCTTCTTCTGCAATCCCGAGCGGAGCGAGGGATCCCTACAATCACGCAGTACTCGCCATCGTAAAAAGAACTAGCCGCGAATCAACGCGAAATTTCGCGAATGCACTCTTCATTCGTGTCTATTCGTGTGTATTCGCGGCCAACTTGCTGCATCGTGATGATAGGGATCCCTCGCTCCGCTCGGGACTTCGGAAAGAGCTCCGCTTGGGATTTTCAGAAAAGAACTACTTCAGTATCCCCTGCTGGGCGACCGCGATGTTGTCGCGGCTGGAGTTCTTGACCATGTACATCATCTCGTCGGCCTGGCGGATGATCTCATGCGAACTCTTGGCGTCTTCAGGGTAAGTGGCCAATCCCATACTGCAGCGGATCTGCAGGTTCAGGGCGTCTTCTGCCAGGAAGACGGTCTTGCGCATCATGTCCTGGATGCGTTTGGCCACCACCAGCGCGGACTGCTTGTCAGTCTGCGGGAGCAGGATGACGAATTCGTCGCCACCGTAGCGGAAGGCGTAGTCAATCAAGCGGAGTTGCGATTTGATCTTGAAACCGATTTCCTGCAACAGCTTGCTGCCCACCAGGTGACCGTAGGTGTCGTTGACGTGCTTGAAGTGGTCCAGGTCCAGGAAGATCACGCTGAACTCGTAGCCGAAGCGCGCTGAGCGGTAGACTTCCGACTCCAGCGTCTTATAAAGATGCCGGGCGTTGTAGAGGCCGGTGCAGTCATCGGTGATGGTGAGTTCCTGAATTTTTTCCACGGCGCGCGCGTTATCAATGGCGATGGCGGCGTAGTCGCACAGCGCGTGCAGGAAGAACATTTCCTGTTCGCCAAAGCTTTCCATGGCGCAGTTGATGAGCTGGATCACGCCCAGCACGCGGTGCTTGGACTGCAGCGGCACGCAGATGATGGACCGGGTCTTCCACTTGGTCATTTCGTCCACGCGCTTGGCAAAGCGGGGATCGTTGTAAACGTCAGGGACGATCAGCGACTCTCCGTAACGGGCCACCCAGCCGGCAATGCCTTCGCCCATGCGCATGCGGACGGTCTTAAGAGTTTCCGCGGCGTCGCCTACTGCGATGGCGAAATACAATTCGTCCTTCTGCTCATCCACCATGAGCAGGGACCAGGTGTCCGGGCGGAAGAATTCCGCCATCTTGTCCATGATGGTCTGCAGGATCGAATCGAGATTTAAGGACGAGGTTAGGGCCTTCGCAACATCATTGAAGATGGCGACTTCCTGCAGTTGCCGCTTGTTTCTACGTTCAGGTCCTGCATCCTCGGTCATGTAACGGGTGTTTCCTTGTGTGCTCACGGAGAAAGTCTCGGCCTTTGGCGTATTATCGCCCGATTTAATGAAATCGGCAACCTTACAATGGGCCGGAAATCCGCGGGTCATAGCACTTCAGTACCCTGGAAGTCCTTGTCCAATGGGCAGTTACGGCGCGGTTTTGATTTGACACGGGCCGTGGACTCTCCCTATCATGAGCCACTTACGGGCTTAATTTAAAAGGACATAAGGCTTCCCCCCATGGGTTCATTTGGAGACCGGCTGCGTCGTGAACGGGAGATGCGAGGCATCACCCTGGATGAGATTGCCGAATCCACCAAAATCTCCCGCAAAAATCTGGAGTCCCTGGAAAAAGAGGATTTCGATTCCCTGCCTGGCGGCATTTTTAATAAAGGTTTTGTCCGCGCGTATGCGCGTTACCTGGGTATTGACGAAGATCAGGCCGTCGCCGATTACGCCGCCAACAGTCACGAAGCGCCTCCGCCGGAAGACCAGTTTCCTCTGGAAATCCACGAAAAGCCTGACCGCAAACTCAATCCCCGTGTTCCCCGCTGGCCTCTAATCGGGGCTGTGGCCGCGATCATGGTGATCGGCATTGGCTATACGGTGTGGGCCAAGAAGGGCCGCCAACACGAGACCGCGGGTACGGTCAGCGCAGCGGAACCGGCAACCGCGGCGACCGGCGCTGCTTCCAAAGGAACCTCCAAAGCACCATCCACCACACCGTCCAGCGAGCCGGCTGCGGAACCACCGGCCAAAGCCGACAGCGCGGCGACTGCTCCCGCTCCGGTGAAGCAGACTCCGCTTGTTAAGGAAGTGGCTTCAACCGTGGTCGCGGCCAAGACAGCCGCGCCGGCGGCCAGCCCGGCTGTACGGGTCAAGCCGCAGCCGCCGGAACGCACCTTCTTTATTGTCATCAAGGCCAAGGAAGACGCCTGGATTTCGGTAGTCGCCGACGGGCGCCAGGTCGCTCATGGCACGCTGCGGGCTGACAAACAGAAACTGGTCAAGGCCGGGCGCAAGATCATCGTGACCACGGGCAACGCCGGCGGATTGGAACTGAGCTACAACGGGAAGCCGCTGGGGGTGATCGGCAATGAGAGTGAAGCCCGCACGCTTACCTTTACTCCCACGGGCCTGGCTGATTAACTTGAGTAGCGTGGCCCGCGCGCCGCGACTACAATGAATTAGAGTCCATTTCAAGCCCCAAAAACCGCCGTTCAGGCGCGTTTCGCACAGGGGCAACACCGAAGCATTGTCGCTGGGCCGGTCCTTAATTTAGTCTTTTTGATGGTATCCATAAGGTTGATCCCGACGGCGGTACGCATATTTTTCAGGAGGAAGTAACGTGGCTTCACGGGAACGTTTTTTATTTACATCGGAGTCGGTCACAGAAGGCCACCCGGACAAGATTGCAGACCAGATTTCTGACGCTATTCTGGACGCGTGTCTGACGGAAGATCCGCATAGCCGCGTGGCCTGCGAAACCCTCACTGCCACCGGACTGGTGGTGATCGCCGGCGAAATTACCACCAACACGTATGTTGATTTCCAGAAGATCGTCCGCGGCGTGGTCCAGTCCATTGGCTATGACAACGCGCTGTACGGATTTGATTCCAACACCTGCGCGGTGATCTCCAGCATCAACAAGCAATCCGGCGACATTGCCATGGGCGTGGACACCGGCGGCGCCGGCGACCAGGGCATGATGTTCGGCTACGCCACCAACGAGAATGAAGACTACATGCCTACGCCCATCGCATTGGCCCACAAGCTGACGCTGCGGCTGTCAGAGGTCCGCAAGAGCGGCATGCTTCCGTATCTGCGTCCGGACGGCAAATCGCAGGTCACGGTGGAATACGGCGCAGACCACAAGCCCCGTCGCGTGGACGCGGTAGTCATCTCCACCCAGCACGCTGACTCCATTGACAATGAGACGCTGCGCGCGGACATCATGAAGCACGTGATCCAGGCTTCCATCCCCGCCAATCTCCTGGACGCAGACACCAAATATCACATCAATCCCACCGGCCGGTTCGTGATCGGCGGTCCCATGGGCGATACCGGCTTGACCGGACGCAAAATCATTGTGGACACCT
>JBGPLR010000101.1:0-8680 GCA_041486545.1 Terriglobia bacterium | reverse complement strand
TGTCGCTACGCTCCAAACCGCTGGCGAGCTTATTGCAGCCTGAGACTGTGAATGCGTCTGTAGCTGCGGGCTCAGCGCGCAAGTCGGCTTCGCCCGCTAACGAAGAGCCTACGTGAATAAAACTCCTAATCGCCGTCTCACCTACCTGGCCGCATTCCTGGCATTCTGGTTTGTGGCCATCTGCTTGCGCCTGGTGTGGGTGCAAGTGGTCTGCTACGGAGACTACGCCGGCAAAGCCGGGCGCCAACAACAGCGCACCATTGAAGTTTCTGCCGTGCGCGGCAACATCTATGACCGCAAGGGCAACGAACTGGCCATGACCGTCACCGTGGACTCGGTCTTCGCCGTGCCGTCAGAGATTCCTGACGTTCGCTCCGTATCCCGCCTGCTGGGCAGCATTCTGAACAGCGATCCCATGGAGATCGAGCATCGCATGAGCGGGACGCACGCTTTTGCCTGGGTGGCGAGGAAAATTGATCCGTCCCAAGCCGCGCGCATCCGCTCGCTCAACTTAAAAGGCATCTACTTTCAAAAAGAGTCCAAGCGGTTTTATCCCAAGCGCGAGATGGCGGCGCAGGCGCTGGGCACGGTGGGCATGGATGACACCGGCCTGACCGGATTGGAACGCGAGTTTCAGCGGCAACTGGCGGGCAAACCGGGCAAGCTGCTGGTTTCCCAGGACGCCAAGAAGCGCTGGTTCGGACGCGTGGAGAAGAAGCCCGACCCGGGCGACAACCTGGTGCTGACGCTGGACGAAAACATTCAGTACATCGCGGAGCGCGAACTGGAGAAGGCGATCGCCGATTCGCACGCGGAAGCGGGCACCATTCGTGGAGGACCCGCACACCGGCGAGATTCTGGCGCTGGCCAACCGCCCTACGTTTAACCCGAATCTGCTCAGCTCAACGGACCCCAAGTCACTCAAGAACCGCGCGGTGAGTGACATTTATGAGCCGGGGTCCACGTTCAAAATTGTCACGCTGGCTGCGGCGCTGGAAGAGAAAATCACCAATCCCGACGAAGTTGTGGACTGTCAGAACGGTTCCATCGTGCTCAACGGTTTGAAGATCCACGATCACAAGTCTTACGGCGACCTGACCGTCGCGCAAGTGCTGGAACATTCCAGCGACGTGGGCGCCATCAAGATAGCGTTGCGCTTGGGAGAACAGCGCTTAGACCGCTACATTCGCAACTTTGGTTTTGGGTCGCAATCGGGCATCGAGCTGCCGTACGAGACGCGCGGCATGACCAAGCCGGTGACCCGCTGGTCCAAGGTGAGCATTGGGGCAATTTCCATGGGGCAGGAGATTGGCGTCTCGCCGATCCAGCTGGCGTCCATGGTTTCCACCATCGCCAATGACGGCGTGTACGTGCCGCCGCGAATTGTCGCCGGGACCACGCCGCCACGCAGCACGCCGCAATTGATTGCCTTTCATCCCGCGCTGGGGCGGCGCGTGATCTCCACTCTGACCGCTGCGCAAATGAAGAGCATGATGGAAGGCGTGGTTCTTCGCGGCACCGGCAAGCGGGCCATTCTGGATGGCTACAGCTCCGCCGGCAAAACCGGCACGGCGCAGAAGATTGACGACAACGGCCGGTACTCGCACAAGAAGCACGTTCTTTCTTTTGCGGGCTTTGCGCCAATCAACAACCCGGCGGTCACCGTGCTGGTGGTGCTGGACACCCCAACGGGCCCGCAGGATGGCGGCATGGTGGCGGCGCCGGTGTTTTCACGCGTGGCCCAGCAGGTTCTGGGTTACATGAACGTTCCGCATGACGTGGAGCTGCAAGACCGACGGCGGCTGCAACTGCGCGCACAGGCAAAGAATGAAGATTTGACCGACGCTGCTCCGGATTACATCGCCGATGAAAACGCGACGGCGTCGGTTGCAGCCTCGGCGAGTGCCGAGCCTGCTGCGCCGCAGCCGATTGAAGGAAAGACCAAGCAGGCGGTCGCGCAAGCCACTCCGGCGGCAAAGCCTTCTTCCGCGCCGCAAGCTGCGCCCGTGATCATGACCGCGGCGGTGGTGCCACGCGGGACCCTGGTTGTGGACGTCGGCGGCAGCGTGACGGTTCCGGATTTTCGCGGAAAACCATTACGCAAAGCGCTGGAAGAAGCCGAGTCAGCAGGGCTTGAACTGGAAGTGAGCGGCAGCGGAGTGGGAAAAGAACAATCGCCGGCGGCAGGAGCGAAGGTGATGCCGGGGGGACACGTGGTGGTGAGGTTTGGAAGGGGAGGGAGCTAGAAACATGGTCACGCAAATTACTCAAATTGTTCAGTCTGCAATTTGTTGGGAACTAGCATGGAACAACCAAGGAGCATTTGCGGCTATAGGGATCCCTCGCTCCGCTCGGGATAAAGAAAAAACCAATTCTCAGATAAACATCTCTTCGTCGTCTTCTTGCATCGCGTTACCGGTGGCGGGCTTTTTGCGCGAGCGGTTGGCGCGCAGGAAGCCCAGACCGGCGTTGACCGCGTGGATAATGGCGCGGACGCGGCGCACCGGGCCCAGCACCTTGTACTGCAGAAGTTCCGTGGTGGTCTCGATCTTCTCCATGGTCTGGCCCACGAACTCGTCCAGGCGGACGGCGTGGCCGTGCGCGCGTTCCACGATATCGCCGGTGGCTTCCGCGATGTGCGACACCTGGTCGCGCACGGTGGCGCTGGATTCAGCCAGGTTGGCGGTGATTTCCGCGATCTTGGGCTGAGCGTCATCCAGAATGGCGCGGCTGGTCGCCAGGATGGGCGTAGCTTGCTCTTCTACGCGCCCGGCGAGCGCTTCCATGCGCGCGGCCGCCTGCTTCATCGCCAGAAACATGGCGATCAAGATCACCAACTGAATCACGATGGCGACCGCCGCAACAATCACGAAAATGGCTACAACTTTGTCCACGATAAAAAGCCAGGTCCCTGTTTTAGGAGTTGCCCTTCTTGCCTTCGCCGACGGTGGCTTCACGATAGGCCTGGCGGCTGGCATCAATGGCCCGGCTGATCTGTTCTTTTTGCTGGCCGACTACTTCTTTGCCGCGGTCCACCCACTGGCCAACGGTTTCGCGCGCTTCACGGCCGCGGTTCTTCAAGTACTCGGAGCCTTCCTGCGCGGTGTTCTTGAGGGCTTCGCGGGTTTCGCGTCCGGAGCGGGGAGCATACAGCACGCCCATCAGGGCGCCAAAGCCCAGACCTGCCACGAACCACAACAAATTGTTGCCGTTATCTCTGTCTGACATGCGGTAACCTCCACAAAACTCGATGGTAACACCCGTACCGCGCTAATTCAAATGCGTGCGGGCACGGTACCTTGGGGCGCAGCTTTTCACGACGGAGGTATTTCGCCGGCTTTTGCGCCAGAAAATCAGCGCTCGCCAAAGTTATCGGTATCGCTTCCGTGCTTGGTCCGGGACACTACTTTGAATTGTTTCATGGGCGCGGCCAAAAGAGTGCGAGCAAACATAATGGACTCCACCGTCCGCACTTCAGGGTCTTTGATCTCCTGCAGCAGCTTGGCGGTGGCGGGATGCGAGATCCTGGTCTCAATTTCAACGAATTGACGATACGCGTTTGTGGACGGCCACCAGGCTTTCAGGGCCTTGTTGGGATCGTCAGGATTGATGTCAATATCCAGCATTTTGCCGGCGACACTGAGCCCCTCGCCCACCACGTCTTCCGCCCGGTCAACATCTTCCATTTGTAAATAGAGGTTGGCGGCGGTCGCAAGATGACGGGCCTGATTGCCCAAGGGCAGGTCTTTGGTGGCTTTTCTCAACTCTGAGAGGGCCGAGTTGGCGGCTGTGGGGTTTTTCTTCATGGTCAAACGGGCAAGGGCTTCGAGCGTAGTCGCCCGCGGCGCCTGCCCGTACGCCCGCGGGTTGCCCAGCATCACAGGCAGCATACTGGCCTGGGCAATGGCCTGCGTGGCATCGGTTTCGGCTAACTGCAGAATCAGGTCTGTGCGGCGCTGAATTTCCTGGCGAATCGCCATGTCTGAGGCAGCCTTGCCGCCCGCGTTTTTGTTGGTCACGCTGAAGCTGCTGTTGCGGCGCGGCGGCTGGCCGTCTTTGCCGGCGGGAGTCATCGGCATGACCGAATCAATGCCGTCAGGATACTTGTCCATGGTAGCTCTGAGCGTTGCGTTTTCTTCCAGGAGATGTTGCGCTCCGCTTTCATCCAGTTTGCGCAACAGCGGGAGCAGAGCAAAGAGTTGGAATTCGTAAAGGGAGCTGAAGCTGGCTGAGCCTCCTGATCCGCCGGCGGTGATGGCGAAATTATCGTCGGCTTTGCGGGCCTGGCTCAGGATCTCGTCAATGGCTTCCCGCGCCAGTTTGGGGGGCATGCTTTCGCCAAAACGCGTGACCATAGCGGTGAGATCGGCGCCGAAAGTCACCCTCCCCTTATTGTGCTCATGCACCCGGTAACTGGCCACGGCGGAGGCAAACAAGGACTGCTTTTCCGCGTTCATTTCCGGCGGAAGGGCATCCAGCAGAGATGCGGCCGCGCCGTAAGGGAACTCGTCCCAGGAAGTCACCTGCTGGATAAGGTCCATGGCCTTGTCGAATTGTTTCTTCTGAACGTAGTTGCCAATGATGACCTGCGACGCCTGCCGGCGCGCGTCCGGTTCGGCTTGCACCAGGCGCTCTTCAACGTCGGACTGGGAGATGGGAAGCAATACCCGGAAGATGTCATTCTGCAAGTCGCTCTTGGCTTGGTCATCATCCTGGATGGCCAGGGAAGCGGAGAACGCGTCCTGCAGCAGCTTGCGCGCTTTGGGTTGATCCGATGCGGCGTAGGCGACGGCGATTTGCAAGAGGGAATAACAGCGCATGGGCGCTTCCAGTCCGCGGGCCTGGCTTTCCGCCAGTTCCAGCGTCTGGTGCCCAAGTACCTGGTCGGGCGTGAGTTTGGGCTTTGCGTCGGCGGCATCTTTGACGACCTTCGTCTTTGCCGGCGGCTTGGTGGATGGCGAGTCCGGCTTGGACGCCGCGGCATTAGGCTGTTGCGCGAAACCTAGCTGCAATGTCATGAGGACCAAAGCAAACAACGTCACTCTGGGAATGTGAAGCATGTTGTAACCCCCGGTAAAGGCGGACGATCGTCATCGATTCTAACCATATTCATGAGCGGCGTTTAGTCTTGAATTTGGTACTCCGGTACTCGTTCGTGCCGGCAGCTTGGGGCCTTTGCGCCAAACATTTACAGGCGCTTTACACCAAACTGTCAGGTTCTTTACGTCGAACCCGCGGAAAACGTGTTTCCATGAGTGTACGGAGTGAGCGGTTGATCAAGTTCGCAACGTAATTTCTTAATTGATTAGCATCGGCACTCAAAAATCTTGTGAAGGTTTGACGGAGAAACAAAAAATGAAAAAGCCCCTCTTGAAAGTACTGGCAGCGGTCGCGGTTGGAGTGCTGGGTCTGGTGGCGTTTGCCCAGATGCCCAAGCATCATGATCCGGCGGCGCGCATCCAGCATCACGTGGATTTCCTGACCAAAAAGCTGTCGCTTACACCGGCGCAACAGCAGCAGGCCACCACCATTTTCACCAACCAGGCCAATGCCGGCAAGGCGATGCGTGAGCAGATGAAGACCGCGCACGAGAGCCTGAAAGCAGCGGTGCAGAAGAACGACAGCGCGGCGATTGACCAGGCCGCCAACACCATCGGCAACAACACGGCCCAGATGATTTCCTCGCGTGCCAAGGCGCGGGCGGCGTTTTTCGCAACGCTGAATCCTGACCAGCAAAGCAAGCTCACGGAAATGGAAAGTCATGGTCGAGGCAGAGGTTGGGGCCATGGACGCGGCGGACCCGGCGGACCCGGCGGACCCGGCGGACCTCCTCCGGACGGACAATTCTAAGAGCCTAGGTCTCCCTCTGGCTCTCCCGCTGAGGACAGGCCCCAAGCCGGCAGCTTGGGACGTGTCCTCAGCTTTTTTGTGGTCGATTGCGGACCAGGCCTAAAGCCCCGCGAAATCTTCAGCTTCCAGAGACCTCAAGAAGCGCTCCATCTGATCTTTACGATAACTTTACATTCCGCTTTCCGCTTGTTTACTCCGCTCGAACCAGGCGGCAGCTAAGCTCCCAAGAGAGGTGAGTATTCGGTATGTCGTTGGCGCCGCACACTATCAATGTAGGAAACCTAAATTCGCTGCCCGAAACGCCCCCGCGACTGGGCAGGAAGCGCGCGCTGGTGGTGGACGATTCTTCCACGATCCTGCACATGATCTGCACCTTGCTGGAGCATCATAAAGTTGTGGAGGTGGTGGGCCGGGCGGAGAACGGATTGGAAGCGATTGATGCCGTTTCCAGCTTGAATCCTGAAATCGTGCTGATTGACGCGGAGCTTCCGGAGATGAGCGGTTTGCGCACGGCGCTGGTGCTTTCCCAGATGGGCCCGGCAACCAAAATTGTTTTGATGACCATGGACCCCAGTCCGCAGTTCCGCGAAGCCTGCACCGGGTGCGGCGCCCACGCGGTGATTTACAAACCACGTTTTCTGCAAGAACTTTCAGCCGTGCTGCGGAACGATTCCGCCCCGCAAAAGCCGGCCGCCTGAAGTTACAAAGGATGAGGTCCAGCCAGCGTGCCCGTGTACAAGTTGTTCCTTCGCCATGCCAGTTTGCTGTCCTCCAGGAAATATAATGGAAGCGGGACCTGGCTTGGCAGCTCAACGCCTGGCTGGAACGGCGCATCGTTAGAATGATGATCCTAAAATGATGATCTTAAAATGATGATGAAGATGAGACCGGCGACGAAAGAGCGAGTCTTCTGGTGGACGGCCGTGCCCGCCCTGGCCGGAGTGCTGGTTTTTCTCGCGGTGCTGCAATACCACTGGAGCCAGCAGGTCAGCGATGCCACGCGGGAGCAGATGCAGTCCAACCTGCAGACCGCGCTGACGGGATTCCGCCTGGACCTGACCCACGAACTGGGAGCAGCGTGCCTGGAGGTGAGATCGACGGTCCGCGAATCCGCGAACCGGAACAGCACGCAGTTCGGCGAGAGATTCCAACATTGGCAGCAGACCGCGACCCATCCTGCGCTGGTGTCCCAGATTTTTCTTTGGAAGAACAATCCAGGCCAGACCAGCCGGCAAGGACAAGACAGCCAGCAGGTGACGAGCGACCAGCAAGGCCGCCTGGTGCGTTTGTTCCCGGTGAGCGAGCATAAGGATAAGGATGCGGTGAGCTGGCCCGCTGAATTTCAAAGATTGCAAGAACGTTTGCAAGCGATGTCGCAACCACCCGACCGCCAGGGCAATGGCGGACCGCGTTTTTTCCGAAACAACCGCGGCCGCGGCCGTGGAGGAATGCCACGCGGTGGAGCGGGGCCACGCGCCGGACGCCAGAACCGCAACTCCGGCATGGCGGACGCATTTATGCCCTGGCTTGTGGACCAGTCCATCCCCGCGCTGGTATCTCCGATGCGGGAGCGCGACGATGCCGGCGGCGACGTCGCTCCCTCCACTTCGGTTTCCTGGATCATCATCCAGTTGAATCCCGGCGCGCTGGGGAAAGAAATATTTCCGGAACTGGCGCAGAAATACTTTGGCGGCGCGGGCGGCTTGAGCTACCACGTAGCAGTGGTTGACCAAAGCGCGCAGGCGCACGCTCTGTATGCTTCGGTCGCGGGGTTTGGCGGGAGCAGCGATCAAGCTCCCGACGCCGCGCTGGACCTGTTTGGTCCGCCGCTGCGCCGCAACGGGCCGGCCGTTGCCGTTGGCCCGCCGGACGCATTTGGCCCCCTCACGGGAGCCTCGGCAAGCAACAGAGGTTCGCGGCAAACGCAGAATCCCAGCGGCGACCGGCGTGATTCCGGCGCGGAGAGAATGGTCCGCCTGGAACCAATCCGCTATTCGTCCGATGACGGCGTGTGGAAAGTGGTGGTGAAGCATCCCAGCGGCTCGGTAGAGGCCGCCGTGAGCGGATTGCGCCGCCACAATCTGGCGGTGAGCTTTGGCGTTCTGGTATTGCTGGCCGTGACCATGGGACTGGTGGTGGCCGCCAGCCAGCGCGCGCGCCGGCTGGCCATGCTGCAAATGGATTTTGTGGCCGGGGTATCGCACGAGTTGCGTACGCCGCTGGCGGTGATTTCTTCCGCCGCGGACAACATCGCGCACGGCGTGGTCGCCGACAAGGAGCAACTGGCGCGCTACGGCGCGTCCATCGTGAAGCAAGCGCGCCAGCTCGCGCAACTGGTGGACCAGGTGCTGGTGTTCGCCGCCACGCAGCAGAAGCCGCAACGCTACCAGCTGCGCGCGGTAAACGTGAATGAAGTGGTTTCCGCCGCGCTGGAAAATACCGCGAGCGTGGTCACCGCCGCCGGGGTTTCCGTGGAACGCAACCTTGAGCCGGGATTGCCGCCGGTGAGCGCTGATTTCGCCGCGCTCTCGCAGTGCCTGCAGAACCTGATTACCAACGCCGTGAAATATGGCGGCGACCAACGCTGGGTGGGCATCCGTGCGGCAGCGCGCAAAGAAGGCGACGCGGTCCGCGAAGTGGAGATCACCGTGCAAGATCACGGCATGGGAATGAGCGCGGAAGAGTTGAAGCATATCTTTGAACCTTTCTATCGCAGCCCGTCGGTGGCCGGCTCCAGTATCCACGGCACCGGCCTGGGTCTGCCGCTGGCCAAGACAGTGATTGAGGCCATGCGCGGTACACTTGCGGTGGAAAGCGAACCAGGCAAGGG
>JBGPLR010000100.1:0-8690 GCA_041486545.1 Terriglobia bacterium | reverse complement strand
TTGCCGAAGAAGAACAGCGCGCGACGAAAGAACGCCGCTACCAAGAAATGCAGGAAGGCGAGACCGTGCGCGGGACCGTCCGCACCTTGACCGATTACGGCGCGTTTGTTGACCTGGGCGGCGTGGACGCCCTGCTGCACGTGGGAGAAATTTCCTGGAGCCGCATCAACAGCCCGGCGGACGTTCTTACCGTGGGCCAGGAAATTGAAGCCAAGATAATCAAGATAGAACCCGACAAGCGCCGCATCGCGCTGAGCATGAAGCAACTGCTGGCGCATCCCTGGGACCAGGCGGCGGACAAATTCAAACCCGGCGAGCGCGTGCGCGGCACCGTGACCCGGGTGATGGACTTTGGCGCGTTCGTGGAAATTGAGCCGGGGATTGAAGGGATGATCCACGTGTCAGAGATGTCCTGGGCCAAGCGCGTCCGTGTGGCCGGCGACGCGGTGAAAGCGGGCGAGACCGTGGAAGCCGTGATCCTGAGCGTGAGTGTGAGTGACCGCCGCATCGCGCTGGGACTGAAGCAGGCGCTGGGCGATCCCTGGGCTGAAGTGCCGCAGAAGTTTCCTGAAGGCTCCGTGGTGGAAGGCTCGGTGATCAGCCTGCAAAAGTTCGGTGCCTTCGTGCAGATTGCCGAGGGCGTAGAAGGGATGATCCACATCGGCGACCTGACGGCCGAAAAAAGAATCAATCATCCCAGCGAAGTGTTGAAAGTCGGCCAGACGGTGAAGGCCCAGGTGCTGGAAGTTGATCGCGAAAAGCGGCGCTTGCGGCTGGGCATCAAGCAGATGGTCCCCAGCAGCCTGGACGAATACATTGCCGAACACAAAGAAGGTGATCTGGTCACCGGCCGCATGAATGACGTTTCCGGCGGCTACGCGCGCGTGGAACTGGGCGAGGGTGTGCAAGGCGTGTGCAAGATGGCGGCCACGAAGGAAGCCGCAAAACCTGTAGCGGAAAAAGCGGCGGAAGCCAAAGCCGACTTGTCTTCGCTCAGCTCGATGCTGAAAGCGCGCTGGAAAGGCGCCGACGAAGCCTCCAGCCCGAAGAAAGAAGCCGCCACTTCTGGACAGATTCGCAGCTTCAAAATCTCCAAGCTGGATCCCGCGCTCAAGAAGATTGAGCTGGAGTTGGCGTAAGGCTTGTCACACTGGCTGCGCTCGGTCTTCGCGGGAAAAATCCGCGTCTGATTTGGCCTTTGCAGATTGACAAGCCCTCTCGCCGATGAATCACAGCATGGCGTGACCCTGCTCACTGCGATATGCCGCCCGGAAGCCCACGATGTCCTCAGAAGTGTGCGAGGTGCCTTATGTTCCAGGACAGAATGGAGGCAGGCCAGCAGCTCGCGCAGCGCCTGACTGAATATGCAGGGCGCCCTGACGTGATTGTCTTGGGCGTTCCTCGCGGAGGCGTGCCGGTGGCGTTTGAAATTGCGCAAGCGCTGCACGCGCCGCTGGATATTTTGCTGGTCCGCAAACTGGGCGCACCCGGACAAAGAGAACTGGCCATGGGCGCGATCGCCAGCGGCGGGGTCCGCATCATGAATGAACAGGTTGTTCGCGATTTGGCTGTCGGTGAAGAGCAGATCGCGGCCGCCGTCGCCGAGCAGGAGGCCGAGCTGCAGCGGCGCGAGCAACTGTATCGCGGCGTGCGTCCGGGCGTTTCCGTGCGCGGCAAGACCGTAATTCTAGTGGACGACGGCATTGCCACCGGTTCGAGCATGCTCGCCGCCATCAGCGCGCTGCGCACTCTTCAGCCCAAGAAGATTGTGGTGGCGGTCCCGGTTGCGCCGCTGCATACCTATCACCAGATCAAGCGAGTTGCAGATGACGTTGTCTGCGCGCTCATGCCGGAAGGTTTCTTTGGGATCAGCGAGTTCTATGGGAGCTTCCCGCAAATTGAGGACGCCGAGGTCAGCGCGCTTCTGGCCCGCTCCGCGGAAGAGTCGCGCGCCTTGCGCAAGCTGGAGAAACGAGGTGTCGCATGACAACCAAGAGATTCGACCAACATGGGCCGGTCAAGCCGGTCAGCATTCCAGTGGAAGACGTCGTCCTGCATGGTGATTTCCGCATGGTTAGCGACGCCCGAGGGCTGGTGATTTTCGTCCACGGCAGCGGAAGCAGCCGTTTCAGTCCCAGAAACCGCTATGTCGCGGAGGAGCTGAACAAACAAGGGCTCGCAACCTTGTTGCTTGACCTTTTGACGGAGCAGGAACACAAGGTTGATGAGCAAACCATGCAGCATCGGTTTGACATCCCGATGCTTGCGCGCCGGGCCACGCTGGTTGCGGCCTGGGCGCAGCGCCAGCCAGAGATGGGACAGCTGCCCATTGGGCTCTTTGGGGCCAGCACCGGGGCCGCGGCAGCGCTCATTGCGGCCGCCAATCTAAGAGGTGAAATTGCGGCCGTCGTCTCTCGCGGCGGGCGCGCGGACCTTGCGGAGGACGCGCTCGACAAGGTAAAAGCGCCCAGCCTGCTGATCGTAGGCGGAGAAGACGAGGTCGTACTTGACCTCAACAAGATAGCGATGGCGCGGATGCATTGTGCCACCAGACTGCACGTGGTTCCCGGAGCCACTCATCTCTTCGAAGAACCTGGCACGCTGGAAGAGGTAGCAACGGCCGCTGCTCAGTGGTTTGTCAAATACATGAAAGACTTCGCGCTCCCTGCGCCGCCGAAAGCCGTCGGCTGGAAGTAAACAAGCAACCTACCGAACATATATCGAGATCGTTTCGCACCGAGGTGCCATATGAACGTCGAAACCATTATGACCAAGCAACCCGTCTGCTGCAGTCCTTCTGATACCGTGCAACATGTCGCTCAGATGATGCGGCAGAATGACATTGGAGCCCTCCCCGTGGTGTCTGACCTGGTCTCCAAGAACCTGGTGGGCATCATCACGGACCGTGATTTGTGCATCTCCGCTATGGCGGATGGCAAAGATCCCCGCGCCACACCCATTGCGAACTACTTTACCAAGACCGTGGTCACCTGCACTCCGGAAGATGCCCTGGAGGTCTGCGAGCAGAAGATGAAGCAGCACAGGGTACGGAGAATGCCCGTGGTTGATAAGAAGAACGAATGCGTGGGCATGGTTGTCCAGGCCGACCTTGCGCGCGTGGACAAAGCTGACAGCTTCCTGGAAATGGTCGCTGAGATTTCCCGGCCAAACACCAAGCGCGTTGTCCCTCTTGCCGTGGCCTAATTACGGATGACGAAGCCGGACCCGGCCTGCGCGCCGGGTCTGACTTTTTTTAGCATCACGTCAGCGCAGCACAGCTGCCCTTCGCTGCCGCCGATATGCCGATTTCAACTCCGCCCGGCTCAACTGAACATATTGAACGTGAAAAACATTCGAGCAGATGTCAGCACGAATTCGCCAGGCACTGTTCTGGCATCATCCGGCGGCCCCTGTTATCTTCTTTAAGAGTCAAAACTGACTCGTCAACAAATGACCGCCTTGCTCTCCATCGTCGCTATCGGATTCTTTCTCGGCATGCGGCACGCCACTGACCCTGACCACGTGATTGCGGTCACCACCATCTTAAGCCGGCAGAACAAAATCCGCCGCGCCGCGTTGACGGGAATCTTCTGGGGCGTGGGACACACGTTGACGATTTTTGTGGTCGGCACGGCCATCATTCTTTTTGGCGTGGTGATTCCGGCGCGGATCGGCCTCAGCATGGAGTTTTCCGTCGCGCTGATGCTGGTGGTCCTGGGCGTGATGAACGTGGCCGCATTTGTGCGCTCGGCCCGGTCCATCGCCAAAGTTCAGCAGGCGTCCACGGTGCACACCCACCACCACAGCCACGGCGATTACATCCACACGCATCCCCATGGTCACTCGCCGGAAGCGCATCCGCACGCGCCTGACAAAACTCCGTTGGCGCGCATGGACCGTCTTTTCGGTGGCGCCGGAATCTATCGCCAGCTCCGGCCGCTGCTGATTGGCATTGTGCACGGACTCGCGGGTTCGGCGGCCGTTGCCCTGCTGGTGCTGACCACCATTCGCGATCCGCGCTGGGCCATTGCTTACTTGCTGGTCTTTGGCTTCGGCACCGTTGCCGGCATGATGCTGATCACCATGAGCATCGCCTCGGCATTCACCTTCTTCGGACGCCGGCACGCGCACTTCAGCGTCCGCCTGGGACTGGCTTCCGGGCTGCTCAGCTTGGCGTTTGGGTTGTTGCTGGTGTATCAGATTGGATTTGCGGGCGGACTCTTCAGCGGACATCCGCAGTGGACTCCGCGCTAACCGTCCACGCAAAGTTCGCTATGGTGCGCGACCACGCGGGTTCTTCTGCAAACTTCGCTTACTTCACGCGCATTAGCATCACTTCCGTGGATTTGATCAGGGCTGCGGCCAACTGGCCTTTTTCCAAACGCATCTCACGCGCGGCGTCCGCGGTAATGATGGAGGTGAGATGTTGGCCCGCGATGGAGAGTGTGACCTGCGCCATCAAGCCTTCGATTTTCAGCTCCACGATCCGGCCGACCAACTGGTTGCGCCCGCTGATTCTCCTGTAGTTCTCCCGGCGGTTTCGAATCGGACCGCGCTGCGGCACTGCCGGCAACAACCGGTCCATCTCCGTTGCCGGTATGCGGTGGTGTCCGCCCGGAGTTTTGATGGTCTTGATCTTTCCCTTGTAGATCCACTGCTTCAGGGCTGGATAGCTTACGCCCAGGACCTTGCAGGCTTGACGAACAGGATACAGCTTGGGTTCTGATGCGGCCTTCATGTTCAGGTTCTACTCCAATCTTCGTTCGGCAACAATGGTTCTGCGACGCTTTCCGGTCAAATCGGCGCCAACAGCGAACGCAACAACGGAGTCGCTGGCGACCGGTAAAGTTCATCCCAGGTTCCCTTTTGCACAATTCTTGCCTGCTCCAGCACGATCGCCCGCTGTGGACACAAACGTTGCAGGACTTCCGCTTGATGGTCAACCGCGATCATGCTGAAGCCCATGGTCTGGCTCCAGAAGACCAGATCATCAATCAACTCACGGACCAACTGGCGGTCCAAGCCTGCGAAGGGCTCGTCCAGCAGGACCAGGGGCGGCTTGCGCGCCAGCATACGCGCCAGGCTGACGCGGCGTGCCTGGCCGCCGGAGATCAACGACGCCGGAGCCGACCAAAGATGGCCCAATTGCAACCGCTCGCGCAAGGTTTCAATCCATTGTTTTTGGTCGCCATCGGCGGCCTTCTCTTTTGAAATTCCGAACAGTATGTTTTCGCTTACGGTCAAATGAGGAAATAGCCCCGGTTCCTGCGTCAGATATCCCAGCGGACGCTGGTGCAGCGGTCGCGATGGCGGAAACAGTTGGAGATTGTCCAGCGTCACGGAACCGCCATCCGGCTCTTCGATGCCCGCTATGCACGCCAGCACCGTGCTTTTGCCTGCGCCGGACGCGCCAAACAGGCCCACCGACTGTCCGCGTTCCAACTCCAGCGAGACATCCACCGTGAGCTCACGTCGCTTCTTGATGATGTGGGCTTTAAGCATGGCGCCTCCGTTGCGCCAGCACATGGACCAGCCAGGGAAGCGGCAGTGCAACCGCAAGAAAAACTACCAGTAGCGGCATCACCGCGGGCAAACCAAAGCTTTGCAGGTTCACCCACACTTGCACCGGCATGCCGGAAGGATAGTAAGCCGTGACCACCACCGCGCCGAATTCGCCGATGGCCCGCACCCAGGCGATGCTCAGCGCCACCGCCAGCCCCAGCCGCGAGAGGGGCAGTGTTACTCGCAGAAAAACTTTCCATGGCGTCACGCCCAGCAAAGCAGCTTGCTTCTGCAGCATGGCTGGGACCGCGTCAAAAGCAGCCACCGCGCCCAGTACGTAGTAGCCCATGCCCACATAGACCTGGGTGTACACAAATGCCGTGGCGCTGTTGGTCATCAATATTCCAAAGCGCTCCAGCAACTGTCCCACCGTCCCATAAGGACCAAACGCCAGCGTAAGCAATATTCCAAGAGCTAGAGGAGGCACCAGGATCGGAACCAGCAGAATCGCTTGCCATACAAGCCGCTCGCGGGTTCGGCATCGCGCAACATACGCTGCCACCGGCGTGCCAATGGCCACGATGATCGCCATCGCAAACGCCGTCAGCAAAAGCGATACGCGGACTGACGATAATGCAGGTCCGCGAACGTCTGGTCCCCATTGCCACGCGCCGATGCGCGCGAACAGCGCGGTGAACGGGTAAAGAAGCGCCAGCGCGAACAGCGCAGCGCCGGCCCTCGCCATCCAGCGGCGTTCCATCTTCATGCGTGCAGCTCTGCAGCATTCTCCGGCGGATCGTAAAGGTACCGGCGGAATATGGTTTGACCTTCATCGCCTTTGAGCCATCGTACAAAAGCGGCGGCGCCTTGGGGATTGGGGGCCTCCTTGAGGATCGCCGCGTAATAAACGAGCGGCTCCGGGTAATACAATTTGCCGCCGACTGACAAACTCACGTCCCGATGGTCAGCTTGAACGTTTTGCCCGCTCAGGTTCACCTCCTTAGGCAGCGCGATGTGGGGCAGATGGAAAGGGCCGGGCTGGATCTTGTAAGCCGATGCGGCATCCAGTTCGCCGCTTTGCAGCCGGGCCATCACGGTTGGCTCCGTGAAGATCTGTTTCTCGTTGATCGCCGGGCCCAGGACTTTCTCCACCAGGTCCGCCTGTTTGTAAACTTTGGCGGCCAGCATCATGGTAAAGATGATGTTGCGCCCCTGGGGATCGGTAAATGGATCAGTGCGTCCGAACCGCAGGCCGGGGTCCCGCAATATCTTCCACAAATCTTCTTTGCCGTTGGTGGCAGCTTCAAAGCGTGACGCAAAGCGGCTCCTGGGGCTATAAGCAATCACCATTTCCGTGCGGGCGACGGGCTGCGCCGATTCAGCCTTTCCTGCGCGCAGCACCGTGAGCGCTGGCCCCGGCGTAACCGGCACAAAGACATCTGGACGGATGCTGCCCCCAACAATCAACTGCGCCAGAGCGTTGGAACCTTGCGCCCGTCCGCGAAACTCGAGCTTCAAGCTCTGTGCCGCCGCGGCTTTCATGGGCCCTTCCATCATGGAACCCATGGAGCCGGCATAGGCCACGTCAAGCGGGGCCAACTCAGCCGCCCATAGATTAGCCGGGCGCCCGGCAAAGGCCGCCCCCAGAGCCAGCCAGCCGCCGCGCTCCAATAGCTGTCTTCTGGTCAGACGTTTTTTCTCATGCTTCATCGCTGTTTTCCGACAATCACCAGCGCCCTCACGCAAAGCCCGGATAAACTAACGATTTAATACGAGTTTGTTCGTCATTGTCAAATGGTTATGTGCGTATACGCGATTCGCTCACGAGACACACTGGAGCGCGATGGGCCGCGCCTGCCGCCCGCAAGCCCATCTCCGCAACATGTGAGGATTTGAGATAGCTTGTTCGATCCCCAACGGACGATGGAGCAGCGCCGGATAAACGCCAAAGCCAATCGGCGGTGAGAAGCGCATGGTTTGCTGCTTGTGCCCTTCGCGTTCTTTTGTGCCCTGTGTGGTTAAGCTTTTTCTCGTCACCCCAATGTCGGGGATCTTCACTTTTGGCAATCTTCCGGCAAGTTCGGGCACTTCTCTAACCTGCCCGCCCCATGTTCCTGCACCACTCATCATTGGTGATTCGCCGGCGGAGTCTGCTTCTTGGGGAGATGCGTCAGATCACATGCTCATTTGTTCTAATGTTGAAAACGTTTTCCGTCGAATCACCGTAAAGAGTGATGCCCATCACTCACATTAGAATGCCATCGGGGTTATGTTGGGAAGCAATGCTGAGCATGAAGCAGGATTTTGTGCCACTAACAAAATGATCCGAATTCAGCTCGGGCTGGCAGGACATAGACCCTCATGAAGTGCTTGTTTAGCGATTATCGGGCTGAATTTGGCCCGATACTGGCCGAAAAACTGGGAAGTGATTTTGAGCTTTCCATCGGGCGCGTTTGCTGTAACGAGAAGGACTGCTGTGATGTGATCATGGTGGCCGTGCCTCCGCCCACGCATGCGGTCTTCGCCGCACAACTCTCAGCGGTTGCCAGCGCTGCCAGGAACCCCGGCGGAGTGCCGGTGATAGGTCTGTTAGCGGCTCCTGATCACGACCTTGCTGTGCGTGTCCTGGCCGAAGGCGGTTATGACTGCTTTGTTGAGACAGATTCCCTGGAAGAACTCCGGATCATTCTGCGCCGCGCCATCCATTTCCATCAGCTGATGCGGGAAGTGGAGCACTTGCGCGACGTTGCCGGACGCGTGGCCGGCTTCGAACACATTCTTACGTGCAACGCCAAGATGGAGACTGTGTGCCGGCTCCTGGCTAAAGTAGCGTCCACGTCGGCCACGGTCCTGCTCACGGGCGAGAGCGGCACCGGCAAAGGCATGATGGCCAACGCCATCCATGAAGCCAGCCCGCAAAGCGGAAGGCCTTTCGTCGCACTCTCGTGCGCGTCCTTGCCGGAACACTTGATTGAAGCTGAGCTCTTTGGCCACGAAAAAGGCGCCTTCACCGGCGCCGTGGCTGCCCGTCATGGACGATTTGAAGCTGCCGGCAAAGGCACCATTTTTCTGGATGAAGTCGGCGACCTTCCTCCCAGCATGCAGGTCAAGCTTCTCCGCGTTCTGCAGGAAAGGACCTTTGAGCGCCTGGGCAGCAACGAATCGCGCACCATGGAAGCCCGGGTCAT
>JBGPLR010000099.1:0-8694 GCA_041486545.1 Terriglobia bacterium | reverse complement strand
GAACTTCATCTTCTTACTGATGATCTGCTGCTGGATGACGGCAGGCAGAGTCGCCCAAACTTTATCCGGCCCAAAGAGGCTGTTCAGCAGGAAGGTGGCTCCCGGTTCCGCGTACTTGAGGACATCAATGCGCTCCAGAAAAGCGGATTGATGGCAGGCGACGAAGCTGGCTTGCGTGATCAGATAGCTGGAATGGATGGGCTTGGGGCCAAAACGCAAATGAGAAATGGTGAGCGACCCGGACTTCTTGGAGTCATACACGAAATAGCCCTGGGCGTAGAGGCCGGTGTCTTCGCCGATGATCTTGATGGAATTCTTGTTCGCGCCCACGGTCCCGTCCGATCCCAGACCATAGAAGAGCGCGCGCACGGTGTCCGGGGCTTCGGTGGTGAAGGCGGGATCAAAGTCAATGCTGGTGTGCGTCACGTCGTCAAAAATGCCGACGGTGAAGTGCTTCTTGCTTTTTTCTTTCTGCAACTCGTCGAAGACCCCTTGCACCATGCCCGGCGTGAATTCCTTGGATGACAATCCATAACGCCCGCCGATGACTTTGGGCAGCGGCTGCACCAGGTGAATGGTTTCAGACTCAGCTTCATTGAGCGCGGTGACCACGTCACAAAACAGGGGTTCGCCCACGCTGCCCGGTTCCTTGCAGCGGTCAAGCACGGCGATGGCTTCCACCGTGGGCGGCAGCGCCTGGATGAAGTGCTCCACGGAGAAAGGCCGGAACAAGTGGACTTTCAATACGCCGTACTTGCCGCCGCGCTGGTTCAGGTGGGCGATGGTTTCTTCCGCCACTTCCGCGCCGGAGCCCATGATGACGATCACCTGCTCTGCGTCAGGCGCGCCGGTGTAATCGAACAGATGGTATTGCCGTCCGGTGAGCGCGGCGAACTTGTCCATGGCGTGCTGGACGATGAGCGGCGCAGCCAGATAATAAGGATTGGCGGCCTCGCGTGACTGGAAGAAAACGTCAGGGTTTTGCGCCGTACCGCGGATAAAAGGATGGTCCGGCGAGAGAGCGCGCTGGCGATGGCGCTGTGCCAGCACTTCCGGGACCATGGCGCGCATGTCGTCCAGGGTGAGTTGTTCCACTTTGGTGATTTCATGCGAAGTGCGAAAGCCGTCAAAGAAATGGACGAAGGGCAGGCGGGCTTCCATGGAGGCGGCCTGCGAGATCAAAGCAAAGTCCATGGCTTCCTGAACGGAATTCGATGCCAGCATTCCCCAGCCGGTCTGGCGGACGGCCATTACGTCCTGATGGTCGCCGAAGATGGAGAGCGCGTGCGTCGCCAGCGAGCGCGCCGCCACGTGGATCACGGCGGGCGTGAGCTCACCGGCGATCTTGTACATGTTGGGGACCATCAGCAGCAGGCCTTGCGATGAGGTGAACGTGGTTGCCAACGAGCCGCCCTGCAGCGCTCCGTGCAGCGCTCCAGCTGCTCCGGCCTCACTCTGCATTTCAACTACGTGCGGGACCGAGCCCCAGATGTTGACCTTACCCTCAGAAGACCATTGATCAGCCCATTCGCCCATGGTGGAAGAAGGCGTGATGGGATAAATGGCGATGACTTCATTAATCTTGTGGGCTACATAGGCTGCCGCTTCGTTGCCATCAATGGTGACTTGGGACCGAGAATTCATGGGTACTTTCAATAGGGAAACGGAACGCGCAGGGTGAGTGCGAGATTCACGACCCTATGCTCCTTAACGCGCCCCACGCGGGACGCCGACTCTCTTTATCATCGGTCACAGGTGCACAGGCTGGATGTGATAGGGGTCACGGAGGGGAACCGGTTGCAAGGAAAGGGACAACGCGGAAGGAAGCTCTGCTTACGCCGGATGCTCTTCCAGCTTGACTGCGGGCCCGGCGGAATCCAGCAAGCGCAGTTTGGGCTCACGCTCAATGGCGTCGAGCAACTCGCGCGTGACGCGGTCATCAATCTCCGCGGCGCTGGCGGTTTCCACGGGATATCGAATCACAATTTCCAGGCCTGATGGGGTAAGCCGCAGGCGGCCTTCCGGCGACAAAGCCGAAATGTGGGCGCTGTGCATGGAGCGCTCCAGGCTGAGGCGCTGGGCTTCCATTTTGTCTTTATAGTCGGCAAAGACGTTGTTCACCGCGTCCATCATGCGCCCTTCCACGTGGCGATAATCGCTCTCCGCGCCGAGGGTGAGAGTGATTTCATGCCAGCGGAAGCTGGTGCCGGGAATCTGCTTGAACATGCCCACGCCGGCCTGAAAGACCACGGCATTGGAGAAGACCACCACGCGGCCGGTGGGCCGGGGCACCACGCCACGGCTGACTTCCATGAGATGCAGGCGCACCATGCCGATTTCCACCACGTCGCCGGTGACGTCGCCGATCTGTATGCGGTCGCCCACGCGGACACCGTACTTGCCGACCAGGAAGAAATAGCCGGCCACGGCCAGAATCACATTCTGCAGAGCCACGGCGATGCCGGCCGTCAGCAATCCAGCGAAGGTGGTGATGGCGCCAAGTTCGCTGGCCAACGCCATGGCGACAATGATGGCCACCACCACCCAGAGCACGATCCTGCGCAACAGGAGAAACTGGTAGCGGCGACGCGTGTCCGTGATGTAGCGGAAGGTGGCCCTGCGCCACAACTCAGAGATGGCAAACACCACCATCAGCACCAGAGCCAGCCCGCCCAGACGCAACGCCAGACTCTTGAGTTCGGACTGGTACTGGCTTTGCAAGCCGGCGCGCCAGTTGGAAGCGTCGCGGCGGTAAACATCGAGCAGAATGGATTGCCGGCCGAGCGGCACCAGGCTGGCGGAAAGCTGCTTGTACTGCGCGGTGAGCGAGTCCAGATCTTTGCTTTGCTGGGCCAGGGCTTTTGGGTCCTTGCTAAGCGTCTGGGCGGAGAGTTCGTCGCCTTTCTTTGTAAGTTCGCGGTTATGAGCCACCAGTGGAGCACGCATGGCGCGGGCGGACTTCACTAATTCGGCGGTCAACAGGAGATTGTCGTCCAAAGTGCGGATCTTCCTGCGTACGGAAAGCAAATCGGAAATCACGGCGATAATCCCTGCGGGCGTGTTGTGGCCGAATCCGGTAACGCCAGGAGAATCGGAAAGATTGCCGGACGCTGCGCCGCCGTCAGACGGAGCCTCGCTCAACGGAGCAGCGGAGGCCGCGGGTATGGCGCGGGCCAAATCCTCCACTTGCGCCAGCAGACTTCCCGTGCCCGACGAGTTGCTGCTGGACACTTGCATCATGCTGCGCATCACGTCGCGCCGCGCCTGGTGGAACTCCACTTCGCTCTGGGTCTCGTCCACGCTGGCTTGCAGAACGCGGCGCTGGGCCGGAGGAGCGCGTTCCAGTTGCGAGCGCAAAGCCTCCAATTCTTTTTTCGACTGCTTTACCTGCAGGTCGGCTTTAGCGGCCAGATCAGCGAAGCGCTGGTATTGTGACGACGATGCGGCCACTGACGGATCGGGCGCCGCTACGGAACTGGCGCCCTGCTGCGCCGCCAGCGCGTGGGCCCGCGCGCGAGCAAAGTCAAAAGCAAGACGAACAACCTGGTCTCCGACGCGGCGGCTGTTATTGACGAAGATTGTGTCACTGGGGTCGCTGGCAATCTGCTGGCGGGACCCCAATTGGCGGTACCAGAGCAATGTCTGGTTCAGGAACTGAATGATGTCTTCGCCCTTGTCCATCGGGGGATTGACTGTAGATTGCGCGGCGACAGGCGCGGTCAGCGAAAACAGCAACGCGGTGAGCAGAAGAACGAAAATGAGATATTGCGAAAATCGAACCATGAAGACTGAACCAATCATTATTGAAGCACGCGGTCACTGTTTCACACAATCCGCCGAGGGGCAGAGGCCGATCCTATCCTGGGGCCGCGCCGGCCTCAACTAGCGACTTGGAAGCAGGTCCTTGATGCGGAGTTGCACCGTAGCCGCGGTTTCGGCAGGGGAGCGGGGGAGAGCGGCGACGGCGTTCGAGCAAATAAAAAGGGTGTTCCGATGAACACCCGTTAAAACTATTTTCCCTTGAATGTTTCACGGAGACTTGGCTCCGCGATGAGAGTTACTTTTTCTTTTTTTTCTTTGCAGCCTTTTTCTTTGCAGCCATGGTGTGTCTCCTTTTTCGAAGATTTGATTCCTTGGAGCCCGATTCACCCAGGCGTCCCTACTGCTAGGGGCTGCAACCGGGTACACACAAGATATTGAGGTACGGTTGATGCAATGTCAACAAAAAAATGCACAAGACAAATGTCCCGCTGACGCGCGAGCCAGCGGCTTTCAGGTAATCTCTGAAGCGACATGATTGGACGCTTGGTGTTGTTCGTGTTTGTAGCGCTGGTGCTGTGGGCCGTGGTGCGCCAGATCCGCAAGTGAACGTCCGCAAAAAGAAAATCCGCGCATGAAAAAATCCGAGAGCGTCCGCGGCGAATGCTCCAGCAAAATTGTTTCAAGCCTTCAGAAGTTCTTGCTGAACCAGTTCCAGGCATGGCTGTTGCAGTTGCGGATCCGAACCAAAGCCTTCCAGCCAGTGGACGGCGGGCTCGCGGCGAAACCAGGTCATCTGCCGCTTGGCGTAATTGCGATGGCCCTGCTGCGCGTCGGCGATGGCCTGCTGCAGCGAGATTTCTCCAGCCAGAAATTGCACAGCCTGTTTGTAGCCCAGTGAATGCAGCGGACGCGCCGCGCTGCCGTAGCGCGCCAGCAGCGCGCGGGTTTCTTCCACCAGGCCGTGGCGGAACATCTCCGCGGCGCGATCATTGATGCGCCGGTAAAGCTCGGCACGATCAGGCTGGAGTCCCAGACGGAGAATGCGAAAGCCCGGCAGCGGGTCGCGGCCTTGCTGCCACAACTCGGTCATGGGGCGGCGCGCGCTGAGAGAAACTTCCACGGCGCGGATGACTTTGGGAACGTCATGGGCATGGATGGCATCCGCGGCTTTCGCGTCCAACCGGCGCAGGATCCGGTGCAAATATCCCGCACCGCATTCCGCCGCGCGCTCGCGCAGACGGGTCCGCAATTCTTCCGACCGCGGCGGGCCAGGGAACAGGCCTTCCAGCAGCGCGCGCAGATAAAGCCCGGTGCCACCGACGACCAGCGGCTGATGACCGCGGGCATGGATCTGCTGGATGGCCTGGCGAGCCAGGCGCGAGTAGTCGCCGGCGGTAACCAGATCGGTGGGCGCGGCAACGTCAATCAGGTGATGGGGCACCCGCCAGCGGTCTTCCATGGAAGGTTTGGCCGTGCCGATCTCAAATTCGCGATAGACGGCGACGGAGTCGCAACTGATGATCTCGCCCTGGAGACGCTCCGCCAGGTGAAGCGACAAAGACGTTTTGCCGCTGGCCGTGGGACCGAGAATGACCACCAGGAGCGGCGCGGGGACAATCAAGTTCATGGGCCGCTCCGTCTCACCAGGCCGCCCCGTCTCACCAGGCCGCCCCGTCTCACTAGGCTGCCCCATCTCATTGGCTGCTCCAGCGCCGCCGCAAAAAAACGAAGAGCAAGATCAGCAAGGCGATCAGGGCCAGACCAAGAGCGCGCTGCAAAGACGCGGCACGCGTCTGGTTCGTATCTTCCTGGGGGCTCTCCTGTTCATCTCTTTGCATCGCAGACATTCTAAAGCGGGCTCCGGGCTTGTTTACAGTCACACTCGTTGTAGGGCCCGCAAAAACACAAGGTCCCTCCAGCCTACTCGCGCGCTGACGATCACCCCAGCAAGCCAACATCAGGCTTGCCGGGGACCCCGATGCGAAAGCGCGCGCTCGTTTGACGGCTGTCGGGATGACGCGTCTATTAGAATGCGCTGTGCCCGTGTCATCCGGCTCACTCTCTTGGTCGTCACGGGAAGCAAAAGGATGGCGAGGCGAGCGATCTTTGGTCGTTTAGAATGTTGCCGCCGGTCGCCAAAAGTATGGAACGGGCTTCCAAATACAAATTCGGGGAATTTGAAGCCGACGTCCGCGCGGGCGAGCTGCGGCGCAAAGGCCAGCGGCTGAAACTCCAGTTGCAACCTTTTTATGTGCTGGTGGCGCTGCTGGAGCGTCCCCAGGACGTGGTTACGCGGGAAGAGCTGCGCCAGCGGATCTGGCCGGAAGATACTTTTGTGGACTTTGACCACAGCCTCAACACCGCGGTGGCCAAGGTGCGCGACGCGCTGGGCGATTCTGCCGCCAGCCCGAAGTACGTGGAGACCATCGCCAAACGCGGGTACCGCTTTCTGGGCGAGGTGGAAGCCGTGGGCGAAGCAGCGCCCGCTGCGTTTGCCGGGCAAGCAAAATCGTCACCAGGCGGGGCGGAAGGCGTGGCCGGACAAACCAACACAGCTTCACCAGGGCAGCCGGCGTCTTCTCTTCCGCGTGCCAGCCGCAGCACGACGCGATTGCTGTTCATGCTGGCGCAGGTGATGTACGTGGTGTTCTATGTTGCTGCGTTGTTCCGCTGGGAACGGCTGGCCCAGTCGGCGGAAACGGCGTGGCGTGGCGCGGGCACAACCGCGTTTGTGGTGTACATGGTCACCGCGCTCGCCGGGCTGGCGGTGCGGCTCTACCTGATCACGGCAACGGCCTTCGACTACCACCTGCTGGGCGAAAAATACCGCAGGATCTTTCCCGCGCTGTTTGTCCTGGACATGATCTGGGCGCTGTCACCGCTGCTGCTCAAGGACCGCATCGGAACGGGGTTGGCGCTGGGCGCGTGTGCTGCGCTCATTTATATGCCATTCGCGCAGCGGGTATTGATGAAGATGATGCAGCCGCGTTGAAGCTAGTACGGTCTCAGAGTTGGTTTTCAGGGGTTCTAAGATTGTGCGCGAGAACTGCATTCCTTTTACCCAAAATTGTCATCCCGAGTCTCCGTCCATGAGGACGCGCTGTCACCAGCGTCCGAATAGGAGCGAGGGACCTTGCGTTTTGCAGAGTGTATTCAGGGAATTGAGGAGCACAAGGTCCCTCCGGCCTATCGCGCGCTGGAGACTGCGCGCGCTCGCTTAACGGCCGTCGGGATGACGAATCTTAAAAAGATATCTGTTTCGCTTCTTCTCACGCACACTCTTTAAGCCCGCGTCAACTTGAAGCACTTACGGGCACTTTTCGCTTTCGCTCACCCATGCCTGGAGGTATGGGCTGGGTCAGGCCCTGTTACGAATCGTGTTTTTGAAACAAGCACTAATCAAAATCGTTGCGGTCAGGATTGTAGATAAAGCGCGCGCGCAATTTGAGGAAGTCGCCCTTGAAGTCGCTGGGAAGCGGATTGAACGGGACAGCGGAGGTAATGGCGCCCCAGGCGGCACGGTCCAGGGCCGCGTCGCCAGACGAGCTGACAAGCTTCATGCCCTGCACGCTGCCGTCTTTCATGATGGCGAACTCAATGATGAGCGAGCCTTTCTTCATCATCGGGGGCAGCGCCACTTCCGGGATCAGGGGGTCCCAGTGGCTTTGCACGGTGACCTTCAAGCGCCGGAGGTAGGGACCAAAATCCACGCCCATGGTGTCACTGAGGATTTCCACTTCATCGCGCTTGTCAGCGCGGGGACGCTGGCCGGGACCGTAGTCGCCTCCGCCGTAGTCCACCGTGGATGGTCCATGGCCGTTGGCGACGGACTGGATGGCCTGGGTCACCGACCCTCCTGGCGACTTGATGGCAAAAGGCGTTGCCGGTTTGCGCTCCGGCAGGGGTGCTTGCAGCCGGGCGTTCTCCACCGGAGCAGGTTGCGCCGGCACGGGGACGGCGGCGGGCTGAGGCGGAGCTTGCTGGGTGGCGTCCGGCGCCGAGGCGGGCGCGGGCGCCGGCTTGGGCTGACCAGGCCTGCGCTGGTCGAGCAGCTTTTTCAGAATCTCCCGGTCGGGTACCGGGTTGCGCGACTGCGCGATGCGGTTCTTATCGGAAATAATGTCGGTCTTGGGCGCCTTCACTTTGAGCTGGTCTTCCGGCAGCGTGATGAATGTCGCGTTCTGCTTCTGCTGCATGGGAATGACCACCACCGAATCGCCAATCCACTTGGGCAGAAACAAGAGCAGCAAGATGACCACGACGTGGACCACGCCGGAGATCCAGGCGGCTTCGCGGCGGCGGTAAGAACCAACGTCGTCCTGGTACAAGTCGGCGATCAGCAGATGGAGTTCACCATCACGCGCCGAAAGAGGCACCCGGATTTCGTCAATCTGTTCTTCGGTCAGGGGAATAGGACACCGCCAGCGCCAGCCTTGGTTGAAGGACTTAAGATCATTCTCTCATTGAACGCAACTCATGAGATGAACTTGCGCCTATTCGGGACTTAAAAGTCTACCGCATTCGACGGAAATGCCTGAATCACCAAGGGATATGGCACTTCTGGCTTTACAAGTGTTTACAAACTGATTACAAGGACTGGATCCCCGCGCGGCGGCTGTGCTCCTGGATGTGGGCCAGGATGTCCAGGGCCACGGCCAGGGCGCGACGGCCGTCTTCCAGCGACACCACTGGGGTGCTGCGGTTTCGCACCGCGTCCAGAAACGACTTGATCTCAGTGCGCAGCGGTTCTTCCTGCTGCACTGCCGGCTTGTTCACGGTGACGCCGGGAATGGGCACGCCGGAGGCGGCGTCATCCGTAGACATGCCCATGAGTTGATCCAGCGAGAATCTTTCTTCGTTGCTCACGCGGAACTGCAGCACGTCCTGGCGGCCATAATCCACTGAGACGTATTCGCGCGGCTGGAAGAAACG
>JBGPLR010000098.1:0-8703 GCA_041486545.1 Terriglobia bacterium | reverse complement strand
TCGGGGCGGCCGGACGCTTCACGCTGGTCATCCACCAGCCACAGCGGCCAGGTCAAACCCTTCTCAACGTCATACCCCACCGGCCTCGCTGGCCGCGCGCGGAACGGCACCGGCTTGGCAGGATCAGAAACATATTGGTCGAACGCGGGAATGCTCATCTCAGTGGGAGCATTGACGCCGAGTTTGAAACCCTCGCGCAGATAGAACGGCGTAGGCTTGGGAGCGCAATGATCGCAGGTGGAGGTGTTGCTTGGCGGCCACGCGGTGTAGAAGCGCCACGTATTTGTGCCCGTCTCAAAGGCGGAAACCGGTGCGGCCTGGCCTTTCGCGCTGGCGGGGTCATCCTTTAGATAGTGGTCCAGAAAAGTACGCAGAATGTGCCGGCGGAAATACAGTCCAGTGTCGGCGCCGAAGCGCAGCGCGCCCAGCTTGCTGCCGTCCCCGATTTCCTGACCGTGGTGCCACGGGCCGATCACCAGAAAAACTTTGTCGTTGTCAGTGTCCTTCGGTTTGATGGCCTTGTACACGGCGATGGCGCCGTAAATATCTTCCTGGTCCCACAGGCTGTCCACCAGCATGACCGGGACTTTCAGCGGCTGCGCGGCAAGAATCTTGTCCACCGCCTGGTCGCGCCAGAAAGCGTCATAGCTGGGATGCTCGAGCACCTTGCGCCAGAACCCGATCTGCTCCATGCCGTGCAGCTTTCCCAGTTCGCCCGCGGAACCGGACTGCATGTAGAGATCGTAGTCATCAAAGTTGCCGCTCCACCATTTGGCGTCGTTCTTGCGCGTTCCCACCTGCTCGTAGATATAGGGCATGTTCTGCTGGCGAAACGCGCCGTTGTGGAACCAGTCGTCGCCGCGCCAGCCATCCACCATGGGGTTCATGGGGACAGACACTTTGAGCGCCGGATGCGGATTCACCAGCGCCATCAACGGCAGAAATCCGTCATACGAGATGCCCAGGATGCCCACCTTGCCATTGCACTCAGGCACGTTCTTCACCAGCCAGTCAATTGTGTCGTAGGTGTCGGTTGCGTGGTCCACCGGCGTGGGATTCTGCGGCCCGTGCAGGGGACGGTTCATCACGTAGTCGCCCTCCGATTCATATTTGCCGCGCACGTCCTGGACCACGCGAATGTAACCGCCTTCCACGATCACTTCCGTGGCGTTGTCATAGCCCCAGAGCGCCGGGCCCAGGTGGGAGCTGTGCGCATGGCCGGTGAGTTCGTCCGCGCTGTAAGGCGTGCGCGTGAGCAGGATGGCCGCCGGCTTTGCCTTGGTGGCGGTGCGTGGCACCAGCACCACCGTGTGCAGCTTCACGCCATCGCTCATGGGGACCATCACTTCACGGCGCTCATGATCAAAGCTGGCTGTGGCGGGCTTCAGATCGTCAGGGGTCTCGCTGGGAAAGTTGGGATATTTGGGCGGTGTGCTTTGCTCCTTCGTCTGGGCCGGCAACGCCTGCACGCAGATGAGGGTCAACAGCGCGACTACGAGCAAGGTTGGCGTGCTTACGCGGTTCATCAGTGTCATGGTGCCCGCGATTATAGACTTTTTTTCTTTTTCCCGAGCGGAGCGAGAGACCCCTATAAGTACACTTACATTTCGGGAACACGCGAAATCCACTTGCCGATTTAAGCTAAAATCTGGGTTGATCGCAACCTTGAGTGCGGCGTGGCGACAAGTGTTCCCTCGCTCCCGCTCGGGATTAAGAAAAAATGCACTATCTCCTCAAAACCGAACCCTCGGAATACAGCTTTGCCGACCTGCAGAAAAGTGACACCACCATCTGGGACGGGGTGAGCAATCCGGTTGCGTTGAAGAACCTGCGCGCGATGGAAAAAGGCGCCAAGCTGGTCATCTACCACACGGGCGACGAGCGCCAGGCTGTGGGCACGGCGACGGTCGAGTCGGTGGACGCGTCTGACCCCAAGAACCCGCGGGTCAAGATCAAGTCCGGCAAGGCCATCGCCACGCCGCGCACGCTGGCGGAGATCAAGGCCGTAAAGCTATTTGCTGATTCACCGCTGGTCCGCCAAGGACGTCTGTCCGTGGTCCCCCTGACCAGCGAGCAGTATGCGTGGCTGACAGGAAGATAACGACAAAGATAAAAAGATAGAAGATCCGCGGCGGACGCATCGCCGCCTGCATCATGAAAAATTTTGGTGACGAATTCGTCTCCGAGGCGGACCGGCTGGCGGCGCGACTGGAAGAATTAGAGCGCCGTGTGGCTGCGCTGGAGCGTTCATCCGTAGCGCAGGCTCCGGCCCCGGTCACGGCAGCGGCGCCGACTATTCCGCAAGACCATCCTCTGGCGCAGCTCTCGCGCTCGGGCAATGTGATGCCGGTGTTCGGCAAAGTTTTTCTGGGCATGGCCGGCGCGTACGGGCTGCGAGCGCTGGCGGAAGCCGGGTCACTGCACCTGTGGGCGGTGGCCGGCGTAGCCATGCTGTACGCGGGAATGTGGTTGCTGTGGGCGGCGCGCACGCCTGCCGAGCAGGTCTTGGCCAGCGCGGCTTACGCAACTACTGCCGCGGCCATTCTTCTTCCCATGCTTTGGGAACTCACGCTGCGCTTCAAGGTACTGCCGCCAACGGTGACCGCAACTCTGCTGGCGGGGTTTGTGGCCGCAGCTTTCGCGCTGGGCTGGAAGAAGAGCGCCAGCTCGGTGGTGTGGGTCCCGGCGGCATTGGGGGCCGTGGCGGGCGGCGTGCTGCTGGTAGGCACGCGCGATCCTTTTCCTTTTGCTGTAGCGCTGCTGCTGATGGCCATAATGGCTGAGGCGGCAGCCTGCAGTGATCGCTGGATCGGCCTGCGTCCCCTGGTGGCCGTCCCCGTGGACGTGGTGATGGTGGCGGTGTTCGTCATCTACACCAGCGCCGATGGCGTGCCCCATGAGTACAAACTCCTGACCGCGGGAAAACTCCTGGGCTTGTTTGCCGGACTGTTTGTGATCTATGCCGCGTCGGTTCTTTTCCGCACCGTAACACTCCGCCGGAAAATCAGCGCCTTTGAAGCCGTGCAGGCGACGGCGGCGTTTGTTCTAGCCGCTCTGGCCGCGCTCAGGACGACGCACGACGTAGCGGCAATCGGCGTGGGGTCATTTTGCCTGCTGGCGGCCGCGGCGTTTTATTGGCTGGCCGCCGCGAAGTTTGGCGTTGCGGACCTGCAGCGCAACTACCATGTGTTTTCTTCGTGGGCCATTGCCCTGGCGCTGACCGGAAGCTCTCTTTGTTTTCCGGCGAACGCGAATACCGTCTGGCTCGGGGTGGCGGCCGTGGCGGCAACCGTGGCCGGCGTCCGCGCAGGGCGCTTCTCGCTGGCGTTTCACGGCGCGATTTACCTGGCGGCGATGGCGCTGGTCTCTGGACTGATGCAGTATCTGGTCGCCCTGCTAATCGGCCAACCAACGTTGCCTGGCGAATGGCCGGTCTGGGTGGCGTGCTGCTTCACCGTGACCGGTTATGCGTTGGCATGGAAAGCCTTGCCGGCGCCTGGACCGCAGCGGCCGCAAAGAATCCTTCATCTTTCCTTTGCTGCGCTGGCTGCCTGCTCAACGCTGGCGCTGGCCATGACCGCCGGGCTGATGGCGGTGTCGTTGTTCAACACGGGGGCCAACGCGGCGCGGGTTGCCGCTGTGCGCACGCTGGTGATTTGCCTGCTTGCGTTGCTGCTGGGCGCGAGCGGCGCGCGCTGGAAACGGACCGAGCTGATATGGCTGGCCTACGCCTCCATCGCTCTCTGCACGGCCAAGTTGCTGTTTGAGGACCTGCGCGTGGGCTCTGCCGGAACGATCGCGTTTTCGCTCTTCTGTTACGGCTTGGTCTGGGTGCTGGTGCCGCGATTCGCGCGGGCCAGCAAGGCGACGGCCCCAGAACAGGCTTAAGTCGTCAGGGATGAACGTCTGCCTAAAGGCCCGCAATTCGCAAGCGAATCGCTAGACGCTGATACAGGCGACAGCCGGGCCAAGCCCAGCTGCCGCCGGCTGATTTATAATTCTTAGTTGCTTGAACCCAGCCGATTGACATCTGTGGAAGGAACCCATGCCAACTGACGTAGTCATGCCCCAGATGGGCGAGTCAATTTTTGAAGGCACCATCACCAAGTGGCTCAAGAAGCCCGGTGACAAAGTCCAGCGCGACGAGCCGCTGTTTGAAATCTCCACTGACAAAGTGGACGCCGAGATTCCCGCACCCGCCACCGGCGTGCTCAAGGAAATCAAGATCCAGGAAGGCGCCACCGTGCAGGTCAACACCGTGGTCGGCGTGATTGACGCTGAAGGCGCGGCGGCCGGCGCGACTCCGGCCGTGGCCGCGGCTCCTGCGCCCGCAGCATCAGCCCCGGCGCCTGCTGCAGCGGCCCCTGTTCCAGCTCCGGCGGCAAAAGCTCCCGCCCCGCGAGCTCCGGCAGCAGCCGCTCCAGCACCAGTCGCCGCACCACAGGCGGCAGCGCCCAGCGGCAATGGCGGCCCCGGGATCGATGTGGTCATGCCGCAGATGGGCGAATCCATTTTCGAAGGCACGATTACCAAGTGGCTTAAGAAAATCGGCGACAAAGTCCAGCGCGATGAGCCGCTGTTTGAAATCTCCACCGACAAAGTGGACGCCGAGATCCCCGCACCCTCGACCGGCGTGCTACGCGAGATCAAAGTAAAAGAAGGCGCCACCGTCCAGGTGAACACGGTGGTGGCGGTGATTGGCGGAGCAGGAACAACGGTTGGCGGAGCAGGAACAACGGCTGGCGGAGCAGGAACAACGGTTGGCGGAACAGGAACTCCTGCGACTGCACCGGCACAGCCTGTTTCTGTCCCGCAACCTGTTGCACAACCTCAGGCCGTGGCTGCGCAAGCCCCGCCACAGCGCGTTGCCGCGGCGCCCGCTCCGGCAGTCCATCGCGAAGGTGATCACGTTCGCTCTTCGCCCCTGGTCCGCCGCATCGCGCGCGAAAACAGCGTTGACCTGGCGGGCGTCCCGGGAACCGGCTTGGGCGGACGCATCAGCAAGACGGACATCCTGAATTTCGTCCAGCAGCATGGTCCGGGGAGCGCAGCTCCAGCGCGCGCTGCCGCCGTTGCCGCACCTCTGCCGCAAGCCGCGCCGGCGCAGCCGGCACAACGAGCCGCTGCACCCGCTCCCGTCTACCAGGAACTCAGCGGCGAACTGGTCCCCATGACGCCTATGCGCAAGAAGATTGCCGAGCGCATGGTGGAATCGCGCCGCACCAGCGCGCACGTTCACAGCATTTTTAAAGTGGACATGACGCGCGTGGTCAAGCTGCGCGAGAAAGTGCGCAAGCAGTGGGAAGCCAGCAACGGCGTCAAGCTGACGTATATGCCGTTCATCGCCAAGGCGATCATGCACGGCATCCGGCTCAAGCCCATCGTCAACGCATCCGTGGTCGGCGACGGCATCCAGTATCACAAGAACATCAACATCGGCATTGCCGTAGCGCTGGAGTGGGGCCTGATCGTGCCGGTGGTAAAAGGCGCGGAGAACCTGAGTTTCGTGGGCCTGCAGCGGGCTATTGTTGACCTGGGCGAGCGCGCCCGCAGCAAGAAGCTGCTGCCCGACGACGTCCAGGGCGGCACCATCACCAACCCGGGCATCTACGGGCCGCAGTTCGGGACGCCCATCATCCTGCAGCCGCAGGTTGCCATCTTAGGTATGGGCGGAATATTCAAAGAACCGGTGGTGGTGACCGACGACCAGGGCAATGACTCCATCGCCATCCGGCACATCATCCGGCTGGTACTGGGCTACGACCACAGGGTTGTGGACGGCGCCGACGCCGACCAGTTCCTGGTGGCGGTGCGCGACTACCTGGAGAAATTTGACGACGATATCGGGTGAGCTAACTATATCCTTCCCCTTCGGCAAGCTCAGGGTCAGGATTTCGGCTGGAGGCTCCCGCTGCCGCTCCCGCCTCCAGAGCAGCTTCAGAATTATTAGGAACTCTCATTACTTTGGTGACCGTGCTGCCGCTGACCTTTGTAAATCCCCTGTAAAGTTGGGCTCCGTTACGCTGGTACTACAACCCTGGATAACCGCCACGCATCAAGGTTAGAATCCCAATATGCGAAATCGCCCGCCCGTCCTGGGAGGCGATGTATTCAGTGTTTCTCTGCGGAGGGCCGGTATATGTCACGAATCCTTTCTGTTTTTGCGTTATCTTGCGCGCTGTTGGCGATGGCAGCTTGCGGCGGTGGCGGTGTCGGCGGCAATCCGACGCCCACACCTCCCACTCCCACGCCCACACCGGCTGTTCTGACGGTTACGCCGGCTTCGGCCACGGTCCAGTTGAGCGCCTTCCAGGTGTTCACGGCCACGGGCACGGGAGTGCCGGTCAACTGGTCCGTGAATGGCGTCCCCGGCGGCAACGCCACGGTGGGTACCATCACTACCGGCGGACTTTACACCGCTCCGACAACATTTCCCAGCCCCAACCAGTTCAGCGTGACGGCGGTTTCGCAGGCGAACGCTGCCCAGACGGCCAGCTCCGCGACCACGGTGGTTTATCCCAACAGCAACAAGAACCAGGAAGTCGGCCCCATCTTCTTAGGCAGTTCCGGGGGCAACAATACTGACACCAACGCCACGGGCTGCTGCATCGGTACGCTGGGCTCTCTGCTCAACCGCGGCGGCACGTTCTTTATCCTGAGCAACAACCACGTGCTCGCCAAATCCAGCTTTGCCGCCAACGGAGAAGCAATCATGCAGGCGGGTGCTTCGCTCTGCTTCCCCGCGACGCAGGTGGCGTCTCTGACGCAGCAGGCGACACTGGCCCCGGCAGGCACCACGGTGGGACGCACCGGCAATGCGCCCAGCAACGTGGATGCGGCCATCGCCCAGATTTCCGCAACTACTTCCGTGGACAACCTAGCCGGCGTTCCTACAGGAAACATTCTTGAGCTGGGCACGGCTGGCCCCACCAGCATTGCCCCGGCGCCGCCTTCCGCCACCACCACTACTCCAGCGGCCGTGTTGGTGGCAGGTGTGCAAGTAGCCAAGAGTGGACGAACCTCCGGATTGACTTGCGCGAACTTGTTGTCTGCGTCCACGGATGGCATTACCGTAGCTTACGACTCGTCCTGCGGCGGCACAGTGGCGTTTAACGCCGTTTTCAACGGGCAGATGATCGTTAACAGTGGCACCTTCAGCGCCGGTGGTGATTCTGGATCACTCATCGTGGCCGCCGATACGGCGCGTCCGGTTGGGCTTCTGTACGCAGGGAATAGCTCCAGCACTGTGGCTAATCCCATTCAGGACGTAATCACGGCCTTCACCACAGCAGGTCCTACGGTGCCCACCTTTGTGGGCGGCGCGGACCATGCTGTCAGCTGCAAACCCACAGCCTCAGCCAACACCATCGTGGGTTCGCAATCAGCGCCGGTCTCCGCCCGCCAGCAGCAAATCGCTGCCAGCGTGCGCGACCGTCATGCTGGGTCGTTAATGGCTACCGATTCTTCCATCCGGTCAGTCAAAGTCGGCGGCAGTTCTGATGCGCCGGGCGAAGCCGCTCTGGTGATCGAACTCTCGGCGGTTCCCCAGGTCCGCATCCCGGTGGTGATTGAAGGCGTGCGCACCAAGCTGGTCTATGCCGACGGCGTGAATGCGCCGGCCTTTACCGAAACGGAGTTCAATCGCGGTCTGGTGGCCAAAGATGCCCATCGCAGCGAGTTCTTCCAGCCCGGGTTCCAGGGAATAGGCGTGGGCCGTAGCGATGACGCTCCGGGCGAGACCACAATTGTGATCTACACCATTACAGGTGAAACCCATGCGCCCGTTCCAGCAGTCCTGGACGGAGTGCGGACCAAAGTCGTTGATGGCGAGCGCTTCCGTTCTTCCGGCTGGAATGCGCATCTTGAACCGAAGGCAGCCAGCTGCGCCAAACCGCAGACGGCAAGCTCCAAAAAGTAGATCAATCCAAGTTCGACTAAACGGCCCCGGCGAAAACGCCGGGGTTGCTTCGTTTTGGATACAACGCGTCATCCCGAACCCCGACGGCGAGCCGAAGGTGAGCCGGAGTGGCGTGAGGGATCTGCTCCGCCGGGTCTATTCTTCTGCGAAAGCGCGCTGTGGTTGTTGGCAACGAGCAGACCGTCGTTACGACTGACAGCGGCGGGGCAGATTCCTCAGCCTCGCATACAGTCAGCGCAAAGCTGCGACAACCGTGGCTCGGCTTCGGAATGACACAACGCTGCTCACCGCAAGCCCATCTCCCTGGCTGCCGTCTCCGCCAGAGCGGCCATCTGTGCGAGTGGTGCGACTTTGATCTGCTGCTGCTCCAGGGTCTCCAGGGCGAAGCTGACGCTTTCGTCTTCGCGCGGCAGGTCGTCGTCAACCACGGCGGTCAGCAACGCGCGCTTGCCTTCCCGCGCGGCGATGCCGTCGGCCATGCGGGGAAAGCTGAAGGCCAGCACTTTGGCCGCGTTAACGTCACCTTGCAGGGACAGAGCATGGAACATCTTGATGTCGCCACTGGTAGCAACGGCAACCGGGCCGGCGGCGGCGCCGTACGGCGCATAACCGCAATCAATCCTCAGCGGGTCGCCAGGGCGAGTGTAGCCGGCGGCGCTGATATCGCGGTTCATTAAGCCCCATGCGCCCACGCGCTCAAACTGGTCGCGCATGTGGCGGTAGATCGCCTGGCGGCTGCCGGCTTCGCGGGGCGCGCCCCGCCGCTGTTGCTCTGGAAGACGCCG
>JBGPLR010000097.1:0-8718 GCA_041486545.1 Terriglobia bacterium | reverse complement strand
GGCTTGAAGTAGAAAGAGACTGCATTTCCGGCAGGGTCTTGAAAACCGGCCATGGTTTGCAGGTCATCCACCGTCGCCGCGCGATGACAAGTTGCAATCACGGAATGTTCTGTATTCGCCACAGAATCTACTGCCTCACCCGTAACTGTAATGCGGTACGAGAGATGGCGCTGTGATCTTAATCACACCAGACAAGCCAGAGGGGATGGGGTGACGTATGAACTTGGCGCCGTGCGGGGAGGTTTGGGGCTGGCCGGGAGCGGTGCGCGGGCCGCGAAACAAGAGCTAGCAGGCTAGCGCGCAGGCAAGGGTGGCGGTTCCAGACGGTCGTGGAAGCGCCCTGCCAGGCGCTCCGCGGCCTCCACCAGATTGTTTTCGCGGGAAGTCTTCTTCACCGCAAACTTGACCTTCTCGGTGGACGTCCACAGAACGCGCTTGCTCTTGGCGTCGAGCACGGTCATCTTGATGTCCGTAGCCGAGAGGTCCTTGCTGGTCTTGGAGGACTGGTCCATGTGGCCGGTCTTTTCGTTAGGCATGGCGGAGGTGGAAATCTGCACGTCGCTGTCACCGGAGCTCTCCACAGTGACAATGATGTCGGCTTTTTCGGGCGCGTCCACCACGGCGAACCGGATCCAGCCTTCCAGGGTGGATTTGATGGTGTCAAAAGGGATGTTGCTGCCGTGCGCGCGCGTGACCCAGACGGTGCGCGCGGTCTTGAGGCGGAGCATAGGCGATTCGGCGGCGGAAGGGGTGGCTGTTTTGGCGTCGGGCGTCTTGGCGTCGGCCGGCGATGCGGATTGCGACGGCGATGGTTGTGATGAAGGTTGCTGCTGCGTTTGCGGTGGGAGGGTGCCCAGCACGAGGGACGCAATCGCGAGAAATCCTGCAATCGAAAAAACTTGATTGCTCATGGCCCCTCCACCGGATGCGGAAACAGTACCATTTTACGCTGACGACGCGTCGTCGCCAGTGGCCAATTTGCTCCCACTACGCCGGCTTGCTCTTCACCACCTGCGGCTGATGATCGGCGGACTGTTCGTCTTCAGCTCCGGGAAGCAGATCGTTGGCGGCCTGTTCGCCCGGCTTGTCGCCAATCTCGTGGAACAAAGCCGCGGCGGAGCGGACCAGGTCCCGGCCGAAACCGATCTCCAATTTGCCCAGGTTGAGCAGCGCATGCGCCTGGCCGCGTTTGTCGCCCAGTTGTTCAAAGAGCAGCAGGGCAGCCTGGAATTCCGGACGGGCAGCGTTGGCGTTGCCGGTCTCCGCAAGGATGCGGCCCAGACTGGCGTGGGTGGAAGCTTCCAGAGCGCTGTTGCGGGCCTTGCCGGCCAGAGTGACGGCGCGGTTGTGCAGATCAATGGCGCGCTGGTGGTCGCCGGCGGTGGAATGCATGGCGGCAATGCGGTTGAAGATCATGGCCTGGCGGTCGGCCTGATCAAGCCGCTGCCAGATCTCCAGGGCGCGCCCGTAGGTCTCAATGGCTGACTTGGGACTGCCCAACCCGGCTTCCGCGGCGGCCAGGTTCTCCAGCGCCTGACCCTCCCAGGCTGGCGCCTGCGCCGAGCGGAAAAACGACGCGGCCATATTGAATTGCTTGCGTGCGTCCTCATAGCGGCGAATCAGCAGGTGCACGCCGCCCATGTTGTTCAGCGCCATGCCCTGACCAAAGGGCTGGTTGAGACCGCCATAGGTGCCGAGGGCCATGGCAAAGTGCTCCAGAGCCGGCGGATACTGACGGGCGTCAAGCAGTGTGCCACCCAGATTGTTGAGGACCGTGGCCTTCTTTTCCTTGTCGTCCAGCGCGACGAAGTATTGCAGCGCCTTCTGGAAGCATTCCAGGGCGCGCGCGGTTTCGCGGCGGTCTTTGTAATAGCTGCCCAGGTTGTTGAGCGCGATCCCTTGCTTGCCGGGATCGCCCGCGGACTCGGCCTGCTGGAGCTGATCAGTCAACTGCTCAAACGTCGGCTTGGATTCAGCCAATGGGGGTCCCCTTGTGAAAATAATTTATGGGCAAGACAAAGGGCGTGCAACGTTCAGAATTGTTGCCCACGAGTTTCCACCCACAGAAGGGTAAGATGCAAGGCAAAATTTGGATGGTAGGCTTGAATTTGGATGGACGGTCGTGCGTCAGCCTCTAGCAGGCGACATCCCTAGAATCTGAGCGACCAATTGCCACAAGCCCGTTTCTGGCCAACTGACTTCATGGGAACCGACGGGAAATGTCTTTATGTCTAGAGAGGTAGATAGGAACTTCCAGAACGGAAAATGTCACTGAATTTTTGGAATGGTCTGGTGCTCAGAGAGAAACTTTGTGCGGCAAGCTGGAATGGGAGAAGACTCACCTGCCGCAGGTGGGGAAGACGTCAATGGGACGCCCAGTGATAGGACGCCATCGACCTTTCCAAAAGGCGCCAGGCTTGGATCAAGAAATATCCCGTAAGGCTTTGGTGCGCCCTTATCCCCAACTCCACCCTTCGATGGACCGCAGCCCTCTTGGGATAACGTCCATGATTCTCCGCCCCGGTCGGTCACTTCCAGACTCAGGATTTCTTTGGGAGGAAGGTACATAGCCGCCAGATCGTAGCCGCGTTTCGACGCTTGCATGGCGTGAAGATTCCCGGTGAGGATGAGCACCAGGTCATTGGGTTTTGCTGGACGTAGCGAAAGCAGGGCGTGTCCCATCGCTTCGTCGCGTGGGCCAGGGGCGGGCGGTCCTGCGTAGGGCGCATCGAAGGCAACAACCTTTAAGTCGGGTTGGAGCCTACGCAGCTCTCGCAAAGAGACCAACAGCCGCAGCATAGCTTCGCTACCTCGACCATCTGGAACCTCTTTCCAGCCGGGTAGCCGGAGCAGCGATTCCTGGGCCGCTGCAAGGTCCTTGGCTGTGAGAATGTTATCCAGAGCGGCCTGCTCGCTGGTTGGACGCTCTAACGCGACGGTAACGTGCTTTCCCTGCGCAATGGCGTCGCAGACAAGGTCACGAAAGGCAGCGGGGGTCTCATTCGAACCGTGGAACTCGCCGACGAACACCCAATGCACGGAAGGCTTAGACCATATCTGATCTGCTCCCGGTACGGGCGAACAAGGTGCGACGGCTGCCGCCGCGTTAATCGCCAATCCCATCGCCAACAAGAATTGAAGCGCTATCCTCATAGGCGGTCAGTTTATCGTTTATTCATTTATCAAACAATTCGCAATTCATCGAACCCTTCCAAATTTCGCCTCCGGAAGCGGAATTTGGCCTCCGGAAGTGCCGACTGCGGCTCTGCGGGCCGGCGATATTCGGAGCCTTGCGAGCGCGTTTGCTATAATAAATCTCTCCTCCGCCCAATTTGGGGGCTGCGCGTTCCGCGGCAATTACGCAAAAACAGGAGCGCTTTGCAGAGCCAGTGCGGAAGTGGTGGAACTGGCAGACACACCATCTTGAGGGGGTGGCGCCGAAAGGCGTGGGGGTTCAAATCCCCCCTTCCGCACCATAAGTTTGAAAGGATTGCTGAGAAACGAATGATTACCGGTCTGATTACCGTGGTCCACTTGTTTGTGAGCGCCGTCCTGATCATTGTCGTGTTGTTGCAGCACGGCAAGAGCGCGGACATCGCCGCCACTTTCGGCGGTATGGGCAGCCAGACGGCCTTTGGTCCGCGCGGCACAGCGACCGTGCTCTCCCGGCTCACGACCTGGTGCGCCATCATCTTTATGGTGAGTTCCATCGCGCTGACCTACTTTGGCAGCCGGAAAGGCGCCTCCAGCTCAGTGTTGGACAAAGTTCCCGCCAGCCAGACCGCGCCGGCGCAAACCAGTCCGTCACCGGCAGCGCCTGCCCAACAGTCAGCGCCCGCGCAACCAGCCCCGGCGCAGTCGCCGAAATAGCTTTTTTCTGAAAATCGGGAGCGATCGCGGGAAACCGCTACGGCTACCCTGGATGACCGAAATAGCGCTGCTCGACAATCTTGATGACCGGAGGGTCTCCCCAAGGCCGCGGCAGGCAAGGCAGCTTTCAACTCCATTCAAAAGCAAAACGTGGAAGCTACATTTCTGTGGGGCAAGCGAATGTACGGAGGGTACTCAATGGTTTATCCCATGCAGCACATGCTCAGCAGCCATGAATGGAAGCTGCTGCGCCAGTGTCTGAATGAGGTTTTGCACGGCTTCAAGCTGCAGGACACGCAAACCAAGATTGGGATGAGTGAAGAACATCTCTCCCAGTTTCTGGGCTACCTGAATGGGCTGGAAGACAATCAGGAAATCCGGATCGACTCATCACGCGCGATTTTTCTGGTCAAAGTCCTGCGCGAGACATTACGCGAATTCCCGGGAGCCCAATTCCGTGAGCGTACCGGCTATAAGTTCCGTGAAGGAGAAGCGCTGTTCGCGCGGCTGGCAGAATTGGTGGCTCCCCGGGCGTTGGGGATCAAGCCCCCGGAGCCCATCTGAGAACGAGCGGGGTGCGAAAGAGAAAACCATGATCCACAAGATATTCCCCGTCGGCCCGCTCCAGTGCAACTGCTCGGTCATCGGCGACGAACAGACCCGCGAAGCCATGGTGATTGATCCAGGCGACCAGATTGACGACATCCTGGACATCCTTCGTCAGGAAAAGCTCACGCTGAAACAGATTGTCATCACCCACGCGCATATTGATCACGTGGGCGGCGCCATGAAACTGAAAGCCGCCACCGGCGCGCCCATCCTGATGAACCAGAATGATCAGGCGCTGCTCAAGATGCTGGACGTGCAGGCCAGTTGGGTTGGCATGCGGCCGCCCGGCGCGGTGCAGGTGGATGAAACTATCGGCGAAGGCAGCGTACTCAAGATCGGAAACATTTCCGGCAGCGTAATCCACACGCCCGGACACACCGAAGGCAGCATCTGCCTCTACCTGCCGCAGGAAAAGAAGCTGATCGCCGGCGACACGCTGTTTGCCGGGAGCATCGGACGCACCGACCTGCCCGGCGGATCGTTTGAGAAGATCATGAAATCAATCCACGGTCAGGTGCTGGCGCTGCCCGACGACACGGTCGTGTTTCCGGGCCACGGGCCGATAACGACGATTGGGGAAGAACGGGAGAGTAACCCGTTTTTGCAGAAGTGAGGCAGGCTCTCTGAATCAGCCACACTTTGCGCCGCCAACAGTCCACCTCTCCGCGAAGTGCCATACCGAACCGCGACGGCGAACCGCAGGTGAGCCGGAGGCGTGTGAGGGATCTGCTCCGCGGGTGTATCGGCTAACAAACCGCAACAGCATCGCTCTGGACGGAAAGTGGCAGAGCAGATTCCTCGGCCTCGCCTGAATTCGCCTACGTCATGAACAGAACCGTAGCTCGGCTTCGGAATGGCACGTCGAGGAGGCACGGCTGGGCGTTTAGTCCCCTACTTCCCTTTCGGCAAAAACTTCTTCTTCACCTTGGCCACAATCACGTAATTGGGGTCCACCATCTCATTCAAATGAATTTCGCCCACCTGGGACAGCAACTGGTACGCGTCCATCTCGGAGAGTCCGTAGTCGTCATGGATCCACCCGACCAGCTCGGTGAACGCGATGCGCAACGCGTCGTCCAGCGGGCGGTATGCCCCCACGGCCATGATGTACTCGTCATTCTCAAAGCGCGGCCAGCTGATCTTTTTGCCTTTGATCACGCGCACCTGCACGCGGCTGCGCAAGGGGACTTCAATCGCGGTGCCGGCAATTTCGCCGTCGCCCATGGCCGCGTGGCCGTCGCCCAGAAAGAGCATGGCGCCCGGCGTGTTCACCGGAAAATACACGGTGTTGCCCACGCTGGCTTCCGGTGAATCCATGTTGCCGCCAAAAGCTTCCGGCACCACTGAACTGCGCGCCTCGCCGCCGGCCGGCGCCACGCCGATGCAGCCAAAGAAAGGATGCAGAGGGATCTTCACCGAGTATTTGGAATCCAGCGCCTGAAACGTCGCTGTGTTGGTGGCGTGATCAATGGGATAAAACCATATCTTCTCTTTAATGGCCGGGTTGAGCATGGGAGTGTAGTTAGTGGAGTTGAGCGCGCCAAACCCCGGCGCCAGCGCACCGATGCCCTGGTTGCCGTCAATCGAGATCTCCAGGATCTTCACCGCCAGCGTGTCGCCCGGCTCGGCGCCTTCAATGTAAAACGGGCCGCTGAGCGGGTTGTCGCCGGGAGCCAGGCTGAGCGTGTCGCCCGGCTTCCTGACGGCGTTGCCGAAGCAGTCCACAGTGTTGGTTTCCAGAATGTTGCCGGACTTGAGCCGCGCCACCGGCGTGTACGACGAAGCGAACGTGTATTTCAGCTCGCTGGGCTTGAGCTCATAGCGCACCACCTTGCCTTCTTCCGAGCTTTGTGCGAACGAAGCACTTTGCGCGAGGGCGGCGAAGGACAACATCAACACGGCGAAAGCAGTTTTCATTGGCGGGAATCCTCGCGCAGGATTATAGAACAGCAATCCCGCGTTGCCGGCCGCTTCAGAATCCCCGCTCGCAGCCATTTCTGTCTTAAGATGGACGAAGCATGTTTTCCAGCCTGAATGACAATTCCGCTTCCGGCAAGACTACCCGCCGCACGTTTCTGTCTTCAGCAGCGCTGATTGGCGCGGGTTTATACTTTTGGTCTATGAAGAAATCACCATCAGCCGAAGCTGGCCTTGCGGGGCATCTTGCACAGGGGCCGCAGGAAGTCACCATTGTGGAATTTACTGACTCAGGCGAGCGCCAGCAGGCAGTTCACGTACCTAAGATCGTGAAGGCAGAAAGCGAATGGCGGCAGCAGTTGGCGCCCAACGCCTTCGCCATCACGCGCCATGAGGACACGGAGATGGCCTTCAGCGGCAAGTATTGGAACGAGCACGCGAAAGGACTCTATCGCTGCATCTGCTGCGACACCGCCTTGTTCAGCTCAGACACCAAGTTTGAATCCGGCACGGGATGGCCCAGTTTCTGGCAGCCGGTTGCGCCGGAGAATGTGGAGAGCATTGAAGACCGCACGTTCGGCATGCGGCGAGTCGCCGTGGCCTGCCGTCGCTGCGACGCGCACCTGGGCCACGTTTTTGAAGACGGCCCCAGGCCCACCGGCTTGCGTTACTGCATCAACTCGGCGTCATTGCGATTTGTGAAACCAGCTTGAGGAAAGAACCCATGCTCAGTTCCCTGCTCCGCGGCCTGGCCGCGTTTACCCTGATGTTCGCTGTTGCCTGCAGCAGTTCCAGTGCGGCCGTGAAAATACCCGATCCGGCGCAGGACACTCCGCTGGCCAAGACCAGTGGGTCTGCGACTGTGGTTGTAGCGGGCGGATGCTTCTGGGGCATCCAGGCGGTGTTTGAACATGTGAAAGGCGTGACGTCGGCAACCGCGGGATATGCCGGAGGCAGCGCCGCCACGGCGCACTATGAGATCGTCAGCAGCGGCGCGACCGGACACGCGGAATCAGTGCGGATCACGTACGATCCGTCAAAGGTTTCGTTTGGCCAGTTGCTGAAAGTATTCTTCTCCGTGGCCCACAATCCCACGGAGTTGAACCGCCAGGGTCCGGATACGGGAACGCAGTACCGCTCGGCGATTTTCTATTCCAACGACGAACAAAAACGCATTGCTCAGGCCTATATTGAGCAACTTGATCGCGCGAAGATCTTTTCGCCGCGCATTGTGACGCAGCTATCGGCGCTGCAGGCGTTTTATCCGGCGGAAGGCTATCACCAGGACTACGCCGAACATCATCCCAACGATCCCTACATCGCCATCAATGATTTGCCCAAGGTCGAGCATCTGAAGCAGATGTTGCCGGAGTTGTACGTGGGGAAGTAGAGTTGCTCACAGCTTTGCTCTGCGCAAGCGCAGCGCATTCCCGATCACTGACACGGAGCTAAAACTCATCGCGGCGGCAGCGAACACGGGCTGCAAGAGCAGTCCGGAAAAGGGATACAAAATCCCCGCCGCCACCGGCACGCCCAGCAGGTTGTAGATGAACGCGAAGAACAGGTTCTGGCGGATGTTGCGCATGGTGGCCCGGCTGAGGTTGCGCGCGCGGACGATGGCCCGGAGATCGCCTTTTACCAGGGCGATGTCTGCGCTCTCGATCGCGATGTCCGTCCCCGTCCCCATGGCGATACCCACGTTGGCCTGGGCCAGCGCCGGGGCGTCATTCACGCCGTCACCCGCCATGGCCACAATGCGGCCTTGCGCTTGCAGCCGCTTGACGGCGTCAGCTTTCTTGTCGGGCAGGACTTCGGCTTCAAACTCTTCAATGCCCAGTTCGTGGGCGATGGCCGCTGCGGTCGCGCGGTTGTCGCCGGTGAGCATCACTAGCTTGAGCCCGCTTTCGCGCAAAGCGCTCAGGGCTTCGCGCGTGCTGGCCTTGATGGGATCGGCCACGGCGATCATGCCGGCGGCTTTGCCGTCCACCGCGACCAGCATCACCGTCTGGCCTTGACTGCTCATAGCTTCCGCTTGTTGGGCCAGTTCGACGGCTTTGATATTGCGCGAGTCCAGCAGCGCGGCGTTTCCAGCCACTACTTCATGACCGTCAACTTGGCCGATTACACCCTTCCCTGTTATGTACTGGAATCCGGTTGCGACGCTCAGCTGCAGGGCTCGTTCTTCTGCGCCTTTGACCATCGCCGCGGCCAGAGGATGCTCACTGGAGCGCTCCAGCGATGCCGCCAGCCGCAGCAATTGGTTCTCATCGAAACCGCCAGAGCTGATCACTTGAGTCACGCGCGGCCGGCCTTCGGTGAGCG
>JBGPLR010000096.1:0-8809 GCA_041486545.1 Terriglobia bacterium | reverse complement strand
GCCGGCTTTACTACCGTTCGCGACGTTGGCTCCGCGCCCTTTCTCGCAGTGGACCTGCGCAACTCCATCAATGAAGGCGTAGTTCCCGGGCCCCGTATTGTGGCCAGCGGTCCCGGCATCTCCATCACCGGCGGGCACGGCGACCTGAACAATTATTCGCCGCAAACCCACGTCAGCATGTTTCCCGCGGAGCGCGACTTCGGCATTGCCGACGGCGTTGACCAGGTCCGTCACGTGGTGCGGGCGCAGGTCAAGTACGGCGTGGACGTCATCAAGATCCTGGCCTCGGGCGGCGTGCTCTCCAAAGGCGACAGCCCGGGAGCGCCGCAGTTCACGCTGGAAGAACTAAAAGCCGCCGCCGACGAAGCCCACATGGCGGGACGCAAGATCGCCGCGCACGCCCACGGCGCGCAGGGCATCAAGAACGCGATTCTGGCAGGCATTGATTCCATCGAGCACGCCAGCCTCATTGACGACGAAGGCATCCGCCTGGCCAAAGAGCACGGCGTGTATCTGGTGATGGACATCTACAACGACGATTACATCCTGGGTAAAGCCATTGAGTTTGGGCTCCCGCAGGAGAATGTGGAAAAAGAAAGAATGGTCGGCCAGCGCCAGCGCGATAATTTTGAAAAAGCCTGGAAGGCCGGGGCCAAGATGGCCTTCGGTACGGACGCCGGCGTTTACCCGCACGGCGACAACGCCAAACAGTTCTTCTACATGGTGAAGTACGGCATGACGCCCGCGCAGGCCATCCGCGCCGCCACCAGCAGCGCTGCTGATTTGATCGGCCGCGCGAAAGACGTGGGCACAGTGGAAGCCGGCAAGTTTGCCGATCTGATCGCCGTAAGCGCTGATCCGCTTCACGACGTCCGCGCGCTGGAGAATGTGGGCTTCGTGATGAAGGGCGGAACCGTGGTGAAGGACACCCTCACGCGGAAGTAAAGACGTTGCCCGCGTGCTGCCAGTCCCCGCAGGTCATGCGTTTCTGGTTCATGTGATCACAAGTTCATAGGTTAACCAGATCCGATGAATCACTACGCTCCAGCGCCCCGGGCGCGACTAGCGCGGTTCCACAGTTGGTGTATCACGCACAGGGTGGAGCAGGCATTTATGCCTGCGCTAGCCAGCCTGCACATTGGCGGCTTTCAGCCGCTGAGGTAAAGGTTGTTTGGAACACGGCAACTCGGGAACCGCCCTGGAAGTTAGCAAACTCGAGCGATAAGATTGGCCGCGGCTGCAGAAGTGCTCTGGGCGCCGTAGGCGCGATCAGAAGTTGGACCATGATCTGAGCGAAGAGATCGGTCGGAACAGCACGGTGGTCTGAGCGCCGTAGGCGCGACCAGAAGTTAGCCCACACTAAGGCGAGCGAGAGCGAAGCCGTAAGTGTGGGTAGACTGCGACAAAAATGCCGAGCCCCGGAGGGGCGACACAAGGTAAGGTAACGAGAAAAGGACGCCTTCTCGGCGTCCTTCGTCTTTCAATCTTACTTGATCTCTTATCGCGGCGGACGCCCGCCCATCCCACCCATATCCATCTTCCGGAAGTCGCTGGGGACCTTGAAGAGCGCGGGGTCTTGCGGACCTTCCTTGATATTGGTGTACACGGTGGTGATATCACGGCTGATTACTTTGAGGGGGAAATGAAGTCGCTGGTCCATCCAGTAGGTCTGTATTTTGCCGCTCTTTTCCGTGAGCTCCCACTTGTCACACGGCCGGCCGTCAATGGATTCAGTCCCGACTTTTTTGCAGGTAACGCCTTCACGGCCGGAGCACGGCTCGCCGCCTCTGAGCATGTCGGAAAACTTGGGCAAATTCTGGGTCATAGAGCTGTCTTTGTCCGTGGAAAACTCCATGTACATGTGTTGCTCAGTCATCAGCATATACATCACCTTCGCCGGCGCATCCACGATGACGGTCATCTTGCCGCCGCCCGGTCCGGCTTTTTTTGTTTCGCCGGCACGGCTCATGTCAACGCGCATTCTGGGAGGCGCAAAATATGCCTTTCCCGTCATGTTCAGGTTGCCATTGGCAGAGGTAGTCGTGGTATCTGCGGAAAACTGTGGCGGGCCCTGGACAGCAAAGGCGGCAGAAGCTGCCAGAAGCACCAGGGTAAGAATCGCCAGCTTGGCGGAGAGGCGCGGTTTCACTTTTTTCTTTTCTCCTTGAGATTGCGATCGCGGACAAGCTTTTTATACACCAAGAATCCCGCGACCGAACCACATACGCGATGTGGAAGTGGTGCAGTTCGAGTATGTGAGGAAATCAGCCAAACCCTAACCAATCGTCATCCTGAGGGCCGTTTTCGCGAGCGCGCGCTTTCTTCAGCGCGCGAGTAGGCCCGAAGGACCTTGTGTTTCTCCATGTTTACTGACAATTGAACGCAAGGTCTCTCAGGGCTACTCGCCCGCTGGCGAAAACGCGGGCTCGCTCACGCCCTTCGAGATGACGCCTTTTTAAGAACCTCCTGTTTACCAACGAATCCAAAATGTACCACTACCCGCGATGTACGTGTTTACTCTTTGGGATTAGACTCCACTAGACTTTAAGGCATCTTGCAATCAACTCTGAGTATCGAAAAAGAGGTCTCATATGCGATTCCTGGCAGCAATCATTCTTACTGCGGCTTTTCTCGCTTTGACTGGAAACGCCGGACAACCGGAACCTGCCGCTGGTTCCCACGCGATCGCCGCAGAATCTTCACCCGCTGCGCCCGCTACTCAGGCGGGGCGCGCCGCTGCTCGTCCCGACGCCGTTCGTCCCGACGCCGTTCGTCCCGACGCCGTTCGTCCTGAAGACCAGCAAGCCTTGCGGGAAGACCTGAAGAAAATGCGCGTGATTCTACACCAGATGGAAACCAACCTGGCTTTCGTGGACAGCAGCCCGTCTGCGCTCAAGCACCAATTCCAACTTGAGATTGACATGTGGCGCGCGCTGATTGACCAGATGGAGCGGCGGCTTCCTCCGAACTCGCGTTAGCCGGCAAGCTGCAGGAGAATGCAGCCCAAATCCTGGCATTTCGGCAGTTCCGGCCATCGTCAGCGCTTGCAAGCTGCTGTTGCATCCTGTGTGGGGCACTAGTAGACTCTTGCGCAGCACGACTTAAGTCTCTCAGGCATTCCCAACGCGTTGCCCTGAACGCGGCTAGCCAGTTGTTGAGGTATTTGTGTCTCCCGAACCCGTCCTTTCGCACAAACTCGTGTTGCCCGTGCCGCCGCCGGCGGTTGCCGGAAAATTTTCGCGCGCCGGCCAACTCGCGGCCCTGCTGATCGCGCTGCTGCTCACGGCCCTTCCTGCGGCAGCCCAGTCGGTATCCAGGCCCCGTCCCAAGGTCCGGACCATCACCGCGTTCGTCCGCCTGGATCGCGCGTTATACAAGGCACAGATTGCTGACGCGCTGCGCGTGCTGCATACCGCGAAGGAAGAATTCACCGGGGCCGGCTATGAAGTGGAGACACTGCGTATCAGCACGCAGCCGTTTTCCGCCATCGTCCGCGGCATGAGTGAGTTCCAGTCCATGAACTTCTTCCACGACCTGGACAAACTGGCGCAGCAGCAGGGGTTCATCGTGGACGTTGGTCCCGCCATGCTGCGCGACTCTGACGATCCCAGCCAAGCCGAGCTGCTGGCCCAGATCATTGCCGGCTCGCAGAACATCAACGGGTTCGTCGTCGTAGCCGACGCTTCCGGCATTCACTGGAACGGCATTCATGAGGCCGCCCGCGTCATCAAGTATCTGGAAGAGCACACTGACCATGGCGACGGCAACTTCCGCTTCGCCGCGGCCGCCTTTCCTCCCCTCAACGCGCCCTTCTTCCCGGTTTCCTATACGCATGGAACCGGCCACGGATTCGCCATTGGATTGGAATCCGCAGGCATCGTCAACCAGGCCTTTGCCTCCGCCGGCGGCGACCTGCCCGCCGCCAGCCAGCAGCTTACGGAAGCTCTAGGTGCTGAAGCCAAGAAAGCGGAAGAGATTGCCCGCCGCATTGAGAAGCTCACCGGCTGGAGCTACCTGGGCATTGATCTTACTCCGGTCCCGCTGAAAGAAGTTTCCATCGGCGCGGCCATGGAAACTCTGCTGGAAGGTCCCATCGGTTCACCCGGAAGCCTGAGTGTGGCCTTCGCCATCACTTCCGCACTGCGGCGTATTCCTGTTTTGCAGACCGGTTACAGCGGACTGATGCTTCCCGTCCTTGAGGACACAGTCCTGGCCCGGCGCTACGAAGCTGGCCGCATCACGCGCGACGCGTTGCTCTCTTACTCCGCCGTTTGCAGCGCCGGCCTGGACGCTATTCCACTGCCCGGTGACATATCGCAACGCGAACTGGCCAGCATCATCTCGGACATGGCCAGCCTGGCGGTGAAGTGGAAGAAGCCTCTCTCCGCGCGGCTTTTGCCCGCTCCCGGCCGAAAGGTCGGCGAGATGACTGACTTCAGCAGCCAGTATCTGGTGAACATCAGGATTCGCTAGCAGTGTTCATCCCGAGCGTTTTTGCTTGGGGGCCGCAGGCCCGAAACCCTGAGCGTAGCCGAAGGGGAGGGAACCCTATCGCGAAGATTCGCTCGCGGTAAGAGAAATCGTGCGGAACATACCAAATCATGATAGTTTCTCGTCACCAAGGCTACCGAGAAAGGGGGAAGTTATGCGGTCTGCAGCGATTGCGTTGTTGCTGGCCTGCGCGGTGATGCCGCTGCGGGGGCAAATCAAGACGACGGAAGGTCCGCAAGACGAGAAGGCAAAGAAAACGTATGAGGAAGGCCTTACGTCTCTTAGGCAGCACCGGTTCGAGGACGCGCTCGACAAATTCAAAAAGGCTGACAAGCAGGACGGTGGGCGCTGTCTGGACTGTCAAAAGAAGATGGTCAAGTACGGGACGGAGCTAGGGGAGTGGAAGACCGCCGAATTGGCAGCCGAGGAAATGGTGGCGCAGGCCCAGGGCGACAACCTGGCGCTGGCCCACTACCAGTTAGGCATCGTACTGCTGAGTGAGGCGCTGTCCAAACACAAGGACGACCTTTTCAGCCGGGCGCACGATGAAATGACCAAGGCGCTGGCGGTGCATGCAAATTTTCCCAACGCCATTTTTGCCGATGGTCGCGCCCTGGCGCACCTGAAACGCGATGACGAGGCCAAGGCCCAGTTTGAGCGCTTCATCAAAATGCGGCCGGAAAATGATCTGGACCGGCAACGCGCCTTGCGCTACGTCAGCCAGCCGGAACTGGCGCGCGCCAGAATGGCTCCGCCGTTTGTTGTCACCACGCTCGACGGCCAGCGTGTCTCCCTGGACGACCTGAAGGGAAAAGTAGTCCTGTTGGATTTCTGGGCGACGTGGTGCGGTCCGTGCCGTGCGGCGCTGCCCCATATGCAAAAAATCGCAAAAAACTTACAGGGCCAGCCGCTGGTGGTGCTGAGCATCAGCCTTGATTCCGATGAACGGAAGTGGAAAGACTTCATCGAGAAGAACCAGATGACGTGGCTGCATTACCGCGATGGCGGATTCACCGGGCCCATCTCCCGGATGTTCGCCGTCAACGCCATACCCCACACCTTCACCATTGACGCTGATGGCGTGCTCCAGGAAGAACAGATCGGCGACGCGTCAGAGGGCAAGCTGAAGAAGCTGGTGGCCCGCGCCAAGGAACTAAATTCGCCCGATAAAACCAAATCGGGCCAATAGCGGACGCGCTACTCCGTAATTCGCGCATTCGCTTTGGTCCGCGGCTGAATTGCGTTTGACCTCCGCTTCCTCGGTTCCTCCGTGTTTCAAAGGTTTTGGGTTTCTGCTACTCTCCTGCCGCGAACTTTCTTCAATCCAGGAGGGTCTCATGCCCCGTCTCTATCTCGGCATCATCTGCGGCCTGGTTTACGGAGCATTGTCCGCCGCTTCCATGATTCCTCTGTCTTTTCCTGACAAGCGCGCGGCCTTGCTGGGGGCCTTCATCAACCGGTTCAGCATTGGTTTTGTGCTTGGCGCGGTCAACCTGCCCTGGCCGGGATGGCTGGCCGGCCTGATCATAGGCGTTTTGCTCAGTTTGGCCGACGCCATCATCACCAAGGCCTACGTGCCCATCATCGTTCTGGGCGCTGTGGGTGGGACTCTGATCGGTTTCCTGGTGCAGAGATTTGGCAGATGATACGCAACTATTTACCGCCGATTTGACTTAACCAGTCGTTGACATTGTCTCGGTTCAGGACTATGGTTTCGGGCGGCCCTTTCTGCACTCTCCCTGGAGGTTCTCACCGCCATGCATCAGCCTATTGCTGAAAAGCATTCATTTCTAGGTCGCGCTGGATTGTTCCTTTGCGCGGCCATTTTGTTGGTACCTACTTTTGTCGCGGCGCAAACCCGGCCGCTGTTCAACTTGCAGTCCACCACGCAGTCGCCTTTTCCCAGTGACCGCTTCACCGTCCGCGACGCCGGCCAGAACACCGGTATTCGAGTGGCGCTGCCCCTGCCCAACTGCACCACCCATCCATCGGACTGCGCCGATCTATCGCTGCTGAACCAGCTTGACGGCTTCAATCCCCAACCCCGGCTTTCCATTCCTTTTGACGGCGCCATTGACGTGAGCACAGTCAACAGCAGCACCGTTTTTCTGGTGGGGCTGCCGGCCGGCTTTCGATTCGGACGGGAAGTGGATGACGACATCTTTGACGGCTTTGCGCCCAACATTATCGGCATCAACCAGGTAGTCTGGGACCCGGCTTCGCTGACGCTGTTTGCCGAATCCGACCAGCATCTTGACCAGCATGCCAGCTACCTGCTGGTGGTGACTGACGGCGTACACGATGCGGCCGGCAATCCCGTTGTCGCCACGCGCGACTTCCGCAACCTGGACGCCGACGAGAGCGCCGACGCGCAGGCCCGCCGCTATCGCCAGGCGCTTCGCAGCCTGATTGACAACGGCACCTTGCACCGCATTGCTCCCGGCCTGGAAAAGAAACACATTGCCGCCGCCAGCCTGTTTACCGTGGAAAGCGTGACTTCCACTCTGGAAAGCATTCGCAACCAGGTGAAAGCCGCGGCGGCGCCCAGCGTCAACTTCAACCTGGGCAGCGGCGGCGAGAAGACGGTATTCCCGCTCAACACCGTGACTGGGCTTACCTGGAACGTCCAGGCGCTGACCGTTGGCCCGCTCATTCCGACGAATCTGAATGCGCTCCTCGGCGCGCTGCAGGTTTTCCCCGGTTCCATCAGCACCGTCGCGTTTGGCAAGTTCAGCTCCACTCAGTGGAAGAACGGAAATGTGTTCATCCCCGCCGTCCCCACGCGCGGCGACGTGCCGCCGACGGGCACGGAAGATCTGTATTTCAACCTGTTCATTCCTTCCGGCCCGCGTCCGACCAATGGCTGGCCGGTGGCCATCTTTGGCCACGGATTCACTGACAGCAAGCAGGGCGCGCCATTTGCCGTGGCGTCCACGCTGGCGCACAACGGCATTGCCAGCATCTCCATCAACGTGGTTGGCCATGGCTTTGGCCCCAACAGCACGTTGACGGTGAAGCAAGGCGCCACGTCCGTGACGTTCCCCGAAGGCGGCCGCGGCTTTGATCAGGACGGCAACGGCCAGATCACCTCCGCCGAAGGCTCTTCCACTTTCTTTCTCAGCCCACAGGGGACCGTCGGCTCGCGTGACGCGCTGCAGGAAACCGTGGCTGATCTGATGCAGTTGGTCCGCGCCATCCAGGGCGGCATTGATACCAACGGCGATGGTCTGCCCGACCTCGACGCCAATCGCATTTACTACGGCGGCCAGTCTTTCGGCGGGATCTATGGCACCATCTTCCTCGGCATTGAGCCTGACGTCCGCGCCGGTGTGCCCAACGTTCCCGGCGGGGCCATCATTGATATCGTCCGCCTCAGCCCGTCGTTCCAACTGTTGTTGACCCAGGCCCTCTCCGTGCGCACGCCTTCGTTGCTCAACGCCGGGCCGCCGATCTTTTTCAATGACAACAGCCCGCTGCGCAACCTGCCGCCGGTTATCAACACCGTTCCTGGCGCGGTTGCCATTCAGACGGTGGAGGACACCAGCCGCTGGCTGGGCCAGGCCGGCGATCCCGTTGCCTGGGCGCCGTTCATCCGCAAATCACCGCTGCCCGGCGAGCTGGCCAAGCGTGTGATTGTGCAATTTGCCCGTGGCGATAAGACGGTACCCAATCCAACCGCCTCGGCGCTCATCCGCTCCGGTGATCTTGCCGACCGCGCCACCTTCTTCCGCAACGATATTGCTTTCGCGTTGGGAGTTGGTTTCGGCAAGAACCCGCATACCTTCCTGACCAACCTTGGCCCCACGCCTCAAGTGGCGGGCGCGGCAGTGGGAGCGCAGAGTCAGATTGCTATCTTCTTCGCCACCGACGGCGCGCTGATCATTGATCCTGATGGTCCAGGGCCGTTGTTTGAGGTCCCGATCTTTGGGCCGCTGCCGGAAGACCTGGGATTCATTCCGTAGGCGCAATTGGCAAATAGCAATTGGCAATTAGCAAAGAAAAACTAGCCGCGAATTAACGCGAAAGACGCGAATCGATTTTTGATTCGTTTTCATTCGCGAGATTCGCGGCTTTGATTTTCTGCGCCTATTTCGCGATCGAGCGGGTGATCTGCGCTTATCAGCGTGATGGCGATTTGGTTTTGGCCAAGTGCCAATTGCTAATTGCTAGTTGCTTGTCAGAACTTCAGCCGTTCGCGCGTGGTGGTGATGTGCGCCAGGTGATGGTTGCCGTGCCAGGAGTACAGCGCCACCAGCCAGTCAATGTTGTGCACGCCGGATTCCGGATGGTTGAGCTTGCGCCCAAAGTCTTCTTCCTT
>JBGPLR010000095.1:0-8985 GCA_041486545.1 Terriglobia bacterium | reverse complement strand
CCGACGTTCCGGCTGCGCGGCCCTTATTTTGCCATTGCCACCATCGGCATAAACGAAGCCGTGCGCGTGGTAATGAACAACGTAGATTTCACCGGCGGCGCCAGTGGCTACCGGCTTACGGAAACAGGGCCTTACCGGCAGCTTGAGCATTACTACACCGCCCTGTTACTGGTTGCGCTGGCGGTGGTGGTCTCAAGCATCATCGCCTCCAGCAAATTCGGGCTGGCGTTGCGCGCCATCAAGCAGGACCAGGATGCTGCAGCGTCAGTAGGAGTGAATCCATATCGCGCCAAACTGTGGGTGCATGCCATTGCGGCGGCGCTCACCGGAATTGCCGGCGGGGTCTGGGCCCGCTATGCCCTTTTCATCTATCCTGGAGATGTCTTCTCTTTCCAGAAAAGTATCTCGATTCTGCTGATGCCTGTAATTGGCGGCATCGGCACGGTGTGGGGAGCCGTGTTTGGGGGTGTAATCTTCGGCGTTGTGGAAGAAGAACTAGTCGTAAAATTCCCCAACATCCATCTCCTCTTATATGGATCACTCTTGATCCTGATCATTCTGTTTGAGCCCGATGGCCTGATGGGCCTGCTGCGCAGACTGGCCGGGAGGACGCGAAAATTCCTGGAGAAACAACCGGCATGAACATCCTGGAAGTAACCGGCCTGACCAAGCGCTTTGGCGGCGTGGTAGCGTTGAAGGACGTGAGCTTTGACGTTCCTGAGCGGCAGATCTGCGGCTTTATTGGTCCCAACGGCGCCGGAAAGACCACGCTGTTCAACGTGATCACCGGGACATTTGCCCCCACGTCAGGCCAGGTAAAGCTGCGGGGCCGGGACGTTACGGGCATGAAGGCTTCCAAGCTGGTAAAGATGGGCGTTGCCCGTACACACCAGATCGTGCGGCCGTTCAAGGCCATGACCGTGCTGGAAAATGTGCAGGTGGCTGTCCACTACGGGCGCCACGCCGTGACGCGGACCGCTCCGGCAAAAGAACGTGCCATGGAACTGCTCAAACAGGTAGGGCTGGACCGGAAAGCCAATTTGCTGGCATCCGTGCTGTCACTAGGCGAGCAGAAGCGTCTAGAGGTCGCACGGGCGATGGCCACCCATCCCGATCTTCTGTTGTTGGACGAAATCTGCGGCGGGCTGAATACCTCTGAAACCAAAGGCATGCTTGAACTGCTGCACCGCATCCGTGAGAGCGGCGCCACCATCATGTACGTGGAGCACGACATGAAAGCCGTGATGTCCGTTTGCGACAGAATTACCGTGCTCGATTTCGGCCAGAAACTGGCCGAAGGCAAACCGGAAGAGATACAGAATAACGAAGAAGTCATCAATGCCTATCTGGGCAAACCCACCTTGGAGAGCGGCCTCAGTGTCTAACCCAGACGAAGAAAAACTTCTGGTGGCGGAGAACCTGGAAGTCCGCTATGGCGTGATCCAGGTGTTATGGAAAGTTTCCTTCTCGGTGGCCAAAGGCGCCGTGACCTGCATCATCGGCGCCAACGGGGCCGGCAAAACCACCACCATGAACGCTATCGCCGGCGTGCTCCCCATCAGTGGCGGACGCCTGACCTTTGCCGGTGAAGACATTACTGCAATGGCTCCCCACGAACGGGTCCGGCGCCGCATCAGCCTGATTCCCGAAGGCCGCCAGCTCTGGCCCGGAATGTCCGTGGAGGACAATCTGCGCATGGGTTGCTTTCTCCCTGAACTGCGCAAAGGCGTTCCCTCGGGCCTGGCCCGGGTTTACGAAATGTTTCCCCGTCTGAAAGAACGGCGCCACCAGATGGCCGGCACACTCTCCGGCGGCGAACAGCAGATGTGCGCCATCGGACGCGGCCTGATGTCAGAACCACAGTTGCTCATGCTGGACGAGCCCACGCTGGGACTGGCGCCCATGCTGGTGGATGAAATTTTCCGCTTGATCCGCGAGATTTCCAAGCAAGGCGTCACCATTCTGCTGGTGGGTGAAAACGTGAATTACACGCTCCAGGTCTCCCGCTACGGGTACGTGATGGAAGTGGGGCGCATCACCCTGGAAGGCCCCAGTGCAATGCTCTTCAACAACGAGCATGTGCGCCGGGCGTATTTGGGGCACTCCGAAGAAATCAGCGCGGAGTAGCGTTGATGCCGGCTTTCGCCTGCGACTTCGGCTGGTCTTCTTAAATCATGCGAAGCGTTCTGCGCGACATCCTGCTTTCGTTCTGTCCCGCATCCGTCCGGCGCGACTCCAAAGCAGAATCTTCGGGGCGAGTCGTCTTTGCCGCCACCTGGATCGGCTTGCTGCAGTTCGTCTTGCTCGCTTACCTGCTGGTGGTGCGGTACTTGGATTTTTTGGCGGCCCGGACCAAGCTGTGGGCGCCTCACGTGGCCGGTGCGTCAGAAGCAGTTCAATCCGGCGTGCTCATCATCGCTACTCTGGAATTCTTGATCTACCCGCTCTCGCTTCTTCTGTTGTATTTTTGTCTGGAAGGCGCCGCCCGCTTTCTGGGCGGCTTGATCGCTTCTGAAGTGGTCCCCAGCTGGCCCGTCGTACTTGCTTTCAAGATCAAGGTCGCCATAGTCCAACGGCGAGAACGCCTTCGCGTAAGCGCCTTGCCGCCCGATGCCGTCACCGCCTTGCCTGACGGCCGCCTGCGCATTGCTACCGCCCATGCGCGGCCCTCATGGAGCAATCCTAGTCTGACCATTGGCATTGGCGGCGAGCACTATGAGCTTGAGCGCGTGGACAGAGGCGCGCTGCCTCATCCTTTCGTCTTCTTCCTGCGGCGCGCTCCGTTGGGAAAGATCCTCAGGGCCTACGAGGAATACGACGCAGGTCCGGCGCGGCCGCCGGAGTAAAAACCCGGCGCATCGGCCCTCAGAAACCTCCGCCTTCGCAGCTGCCCTGGCCATCGTGCATTTTCCGTCCTCTTTCTCCACAGATTTTTTGTTGAACGGCGGGTTACGTTCGCCTTCTTAGGCATTACAATCCAGAATTTAGAACTGCTTAAACTATGGCGACCTCTATTGCTCCCGCGGAAAACCCGGTCATCAAGGCTGCCGGCGGAATTATCCAGCGCGCGTCGGAACGCGGCGATGAAGTCCTGATCGTCTACCGCAAAAACGAAAAAGATTGGACGCTCCCCAAAGGCCAGGTAAAAGACGGCGAATCCTTTCAGGAAGCTGCCCTGCGTGAAGTGGAGCAGGAAACCGGCTGCTCCTGCCAACTGGGCAGCTACCTGGGCACCATCAGTTACGCGGACAACGGCACTCCCAAAGTGGTGATGTTCTGGAAAATGTCTGTGTTGCAGGAGAAAAGCGTGGCCGACAGTGAGGAAATCGGAGAAGCGGTGTGGATGCAAGTTCCGGCAGCGATCCAGCGGCTGAGTCATACGCAGGAGAAAGCCCTGCTTTCCCATCTGGGTACTGCGCCGCGTCCCGTGCAGGCGAACGTTGAGCCCATGCCCCCGGCGCCGCTTCGTGGGGACCCGCCGATGCTTTCACCGCGTCCGCGGAGAAGAGCGTCGCTTGAAGACCAGCGCGTTTTGGCCCGGTTGTTGCGTGAAGCCCAGGCATTCCGCGTTGAATTGGCCTTCCTGGAGCGCCGCAGCGGCCTCACTGACAAGTCCTGGACCGCCGCCGCGCATGACCAGCTTGACAACGTGCTGCGCTGCCTGGACAGCAATGATATTGAAGGCGGCCTGGTGTGCTTGAACGCCGCGCAACGTTTTGCCGTCTTTGGTCTCAACAAGAGTGAGCTGGCCACGCGTGCTTCCATCCTGCGCGAAGAAGCTTTGAAGATCACGACTTGGCGGGGCAACGCCATGGAAACCCTGCTGTCCGTGCCTGACGACCAGATGACCGCCGACCGCCTGGCGGACGCCATGAAGTTGCGCGACGAATTTTCCACCAACCAGTATTACCGCACGCGGCTGGCGGGCGACCACCTGCGCATTCTGCTCATCATCTGCGCGGCGGCCACGGTGGCATTACTGCCTTTCCTGCTTTTGACCGGCCCGGTGCGCATGGTGGCGCCGGTGCTCTTGTTCGGATTGCTGGGATCATCGTTCTCCGCCGCTCATTCGCTCATGACCGGCAAGAATGATTCCATTGTCCCCAACGTGGTCATCATGCTCACGCCGGTATTGTTCGGCGCGGTCGCCGGGCTGGCCGGCTTCGCCATCCACGAATACCTTGTGGCCCGCTTCAGCCACGGACCTTCCTATCTCAGCGCGCTCTTTGCTCTCGCTTTCCTGTTCGGTATGTTAGGCCAGCGGCTGCTGGCGCGCTTCGCCGTCAGCAAGCGCAGAAAACGGGCCAAGGCGTGAGGAGCTTTGTCTCTGACGCCTGCCCATGAGCGCTGAGCCGCTTTCGCCGCCTGCGTCTTCCCCACCCCTGGCGCGACGCCTCGGTCTCTTTGACGCCACCATGCTGGTCATGGGCGGCATCGTCGGCGCAGGCATCTTTATTAATCCATACGTTGTGGCTCAGCGGGTGCACACGCCGGCGCTGGTGCTGGGTGCGTGGGTCGCCGGCGGCCTGCTCGCCTTGACCGCCGCGTTCATTTGGGCCGAGCTCGCCGCTCGTATGCCTCAAGTCGGCGGACAATATGCCTACCTGCGGGATGCTTACAATCCTCTGGTCGCGTTCCTGTATGGTTGGGTCTTATTGCTGGTCATCCAGACGGGCGGGATGGCCGCCGTGGCCGTTACCTTCGCCCGTTATTTCTTCGAGCTCATGGGACGGCACGCCGCCGACTGGCAAGTTTCCGTGGTCGCTTTGATTACGCTGCTCCTCTTGACCGTGGTGAATTGCCTGGGAGTCCGCGCCGGCGGAACCGTGCAAAGCGGCCTGATGGTCATCAAGATTTTTGCCATTGCCTTGCTGGTCGGCGCCGGAGCATTCCTGGTACATGGCGCTCACGTTCAGTGGAGGCCCCTGATTGATCAACCTGTATCTTCCGGTTTGTTTTCATCGTTCGGCGCGGCCCTGGTGCCCGTGGTGTTTGCCTATGGCGGATGGCAAACGGCAAGTTTTGTCGCCGGAGAAATGAAAGACCCGCGCCGCCACTTGCCTCGCGCCTTGGTGCTGGGCGTGGTCGGCGTGGCAATGCTTTACACTTCGGCGAACTATGTCTACGTGCGCGTACTGAGCGTGGACGGCCTGGCGCTCAGCGCCACTCCGGCTTCCTCGGTGATGCGGCTGGCCCTGGGACCAGCCGGCGCAACGCTGATCGCGCTGGGGATTGCCGCGTCCACTCTTGGCTTTCTCAGCCAGAGTGTGCTCACCGCGCCACGCGTCTATTTTGCCATGGCGGAAGACGGCGTGTTCTTCCGCCAGCTTGCCTGGGTGCACCCGCGCACCCGCGTTCCCGTGGTCGCCATCATCCTGCAAAGCGTATGGACCATGGTGATCCTGCTCTCCGGCAGCTACGGAAAAATCCTGAACTACGTCATCTCCATGGACGCCATATTCTGGGCGCTCACCGCCGGCTGCCTGTTCGTTCTGCGACGCCAGACGGCCGAACCGCCGTCTTTCCGCATGCCAGGCCATCCCATTACCACCGCGCTTTTCTGTGCGGCCTGCGCCGCCATCGTGGCCCTTACGGTTTACAAGTATCCTCTCGATACGGTAATCGGTTTTGCGATTCTTGCCGCAGGTGTGCCCGTGTATTACATTTGGAGGAGGACATCACGCGCATGACTGGTTCACGAAGCACCGCCGGGTCGCCGTACATGGAGTGGGCCAAGCTGCACTCCCCGGCCAAGCACAATTTGGCCACCAGCGGCGTGGCCGGCTTCCCTCTTGCCGATCTCGGCGTGACCATGGACCAGTTGGAGATCAACGGGCCTGACAGCTATGGCTACGATCATTTGTTGAAAGCGATTGCCCGGCGTTATCGCGTGCCGCAGGAATCGGTGGTCAGCGCCATGGGAACGTCCTTCGCCAACTATCTGGCGTTGGCCGCCGCCACTGAAGCCGGCGACGAGGTACTGATCGAGCAGCCGGCCTACGATCCTATCCTGGGGGCGGCCCGCTATCTTGGACTTACCATCAAGCGCTTCCTGCGCCGCCCGGAAGACAACTTCGCCATTGATCTGGACGATCTTGAACGCAATCTGACTCCCCGCACCCGCGCCATTGTCCTGTGCAACATGCACAATCCCAGCGGAGCGCTGACACCGGATTCCGTCCTGCGCCAGATTGCGGTCCTGGCCGGCAGAAGCAACGCTTACGTCATCGTGGACGAAGTCTATCGCGAGATGCTGTTTGAGAGCGCCCCGCACACAGCCTTCCATCTGGCTCCGGAGTGCTTCCTTATCACCAATAGCCTGACCAAGGCCTACGGCCTGAGCGGCCTGCGTTGCGGCTGGGTGCTTGCGCCGCCGGAACTCGCCGCGCGCATGTGGCGCATTCATGACGTTCACGCAGCCACGTATCCTTATCCTGCTGAACTGTTGAGCGTGGTGGCCTTTGACAACCTTCCGAGGATCGCCGCCCGCATGAAAGCCATGCTGGGCGAGAACCGCGCTTTGCTTCACCAATTCCTAAGGCAACGCGACGACCTGGAATTCTATTGGCCGCAGCATGGGACCATCGTGTTCCCGCGCCTGAAGCGCGGCAACGTGGATGCTCTCTGCGACTTGTTGCGCCGCGACTTTGACACCGCCGTGGTCCCCGGCCACTTCTTTGAGGCGCCTAACCACTTCAGGATCGGCGTGGGGATTGCGACGGAAGCCCTGGGCGATGCCCTGCAGCAGCTCGGTCGCGGGCTGGACGCGTACAAGGAATCTTTGGCCGCGTCCGCGCCGGCGATCGCGTAGGACGTCCGCTGCTCAGCTCTTTTCCGCCGCGGCAAACTTCCCGGCGCCCCGGCAGGCGATGAAGAAGAAGACAAAGCAATACAGCACCGCTGCTTCGCCATGGTTCACGATAGGAAAAAAGCTCATACCCCATCCGGCGTGCTTGAGAAAATAAGCAAACGCCATCTCGCCGCTGGCGATAAAGGCCGCTACGCGCGTCAGCACACCCAGCAGGATCAGGATGCCTCCGGCGAACTCAATGCCTCCCGCTAACAGCATCCACCAATCGTGGAGCTGAGGATGACCGCCAAAAGCGCCAAACAGTTTCTGCGCGCCATGACACGAAAACAGAAATCCGCAAACAATGCGCAGCGCGGCGTAAGCAACAGGTTCCAGGTGGCTCAGGAATTTCATGCGGTTGGTTCCTTGAGTTGTATTTTTGTTTTGAAAGTGATTGCAGAGTGTACCCGTCGGGAGATCCCCTTGTCGAGATTTTCTACGGACATGCACGAAGGCCCGGTGCGGCCCACGACCTTTGCGCCGGCTCAGCATCGAAGCGGGCTTCTAGGCCATGGGCCGGTCGCAAGGGGCACGCGCTCTCCAAAATGAGAAAAAGATCTATTCTGTTTTGACGAATCAAATTATCTTGGTATGCCATGAAATGGATTCTGATCATCGCCCTGATTATTGCCGTGCCGCTGATTCTGGTCGTGGTCACCGGAGCGATGCTGCCCAAAAATCACACCGTGTCGCTCACCACAACTCTGCGGCAGCCGCCGGAGACCGTCTGGAGCTTGATCAGCGGACCGCCCACCTGGCGGCCCGACGTCCGCAGTTATGAAGAGCTTGCGCCGCGCAACGGCCACCGCATGTGGCGCGAGACAGACAAGCGTGGCCAAAGCATCACCTATGAAGCTATTGAATCAGCATCGCCGCGCCGCCTGGTCACTCGAATCGCCGACCCCAAGCTGCCATTTGGCGGAACATGGACGTACGAGATCACTCCCACGGCGGAAGGCTGCTCTTTGACTATCACCGAGAACGGCGAAGTGTACAATCCGGTCTTCCGTTTTGTTTCGCGCTTCATGATGGGGCATGCGGCCACGCTCAGTAACTACATGAAAGCCGTCCACGCAAAGTTGGGATGAGACGGGCCGCAAGGTGGCCACTTACGGCAAGCGCTTCACCGTGGTGTTGGGATAGTAGTGTTCAAGAATCTGCTGGAAGGACGCGCCTTGCCGCGCCATGTCAACCGCGCCGCGCTGGCACAAGCCGATTCCGTGTCCTGAACCCGTGCCTTTCACCAAGACCTGATCGCCCTGGCGATGGGTTGAATACGAATTGCTGGGAAAGGTCTGCCAGCCCAGCTTCCGCGCCAGCTTGAGCCGCGAGCTTTCAGTGCCTTTCAAACCAGCAGCGTCTTCCGCGGTGAGCGTAGCCACCCAACGCTCCGGGTGGCGATGGCAATACTCGCAAGGCACCGCGAAGTACGGGTAATCGCGCACCGGGATTCCCAATTCCTCAAGTGAATGCGTTTTGCCTCCGCAACTGGCGCTGTACATGGCGGCAAAGACTTCGTCCTGAAAAGCCAATACCATGCCGCTCGTCTCTGCTGCTGCACGCGCGGCCGGCGATCCTGGCGTGGGCGGTTCGCGCAGGAACTGGCAGTGGGTGGTATCACAAAAATCAAATCCGCGGTGCCGGCCTTTCCCTGCCGCAAGAAACGAACGCACCGCGACGGCTTGAGCTTTCAGGGCTTCCATGGGAGCCTCCGGCGGACTTTCTGCGGCGACCACCGACGCCACGGCGACCTCCATCTCCATCTTGATAGCGACTACCAGTTCGTGTGGCTGGGCTTCCACCTCCAACCTGCCGGCATAGCGCCGTGAGATCTTCTGCGGAACCGCCACTGAAAACTCCGCGGGCCCATTCTGGCCGTCGTCGCAGCGGACGGCAGTGACTGGCGCGGCGTTATCGTCCACAATCATTTTTCCCCGCGCAGCTCCAAATCGCAGACGAAGCGGCGTGGTGACCGTCCATCGCTTGCCGCCGGCCGAGCATTCCAGCACATGCCCGACGCGCGGCGCGACTACGATTTCTCTGGGATGAAACAATCCCAGCACGCCGATGCTGACGTCGCCGGCGTGCGCGTTGAGCGGAGCCAACAAGAAGAATGCGAAGAGCTGGAAGCGCTT
>JBGPLR010000094.1:0-9217 GCA_041486545.1 Terriglobia bacterium | reverse complement strand
GCTTTCTGAACCCCGGCGATAATCGCCCCCATCTCCGGGGATGGCACGAAGGGCCTCAATGTCCGCCAAGATATTGTAAATAAACACTTTAGCATAGCATAACACAAGGCGAAAGTCAACCGAAAACCCCAACTCGACGGAGCGCTCCCGCAAATCCTTTCTTGCTTGAGTGCTTTGACCCGAGCGAGCTTTGCGAGCCACGGACTGCGAAGTGGTGCCGCAAGATTACAAGGTGAAGACCCGTCCGCTCTGCCGAAGGCACGCGCGGAGCCAAGGCGGAGCGCGAACGCAAAACAGCGGGTTGTCTGCGCCACGTGTGGGTGCCATTCCACTGGACGACATAAAAAGCCGTTCCCCTGCTCACCTCTTCATTCTGCTTTCGTCTCTAGGCATAGACGTTCTAGGTCTTTGTATCTATGCGTCAGGCTTCCAGACGTCGCGCGCGACAAACGCACTTTGCTCACAGGAAAGAGAATATGAAACGGATTGGCCTTCTTGGTTTTGATGACGTTGCGGGACTCGATCTCGCCGGGCCGCTGGAAGCTTTCGCCGCGGCCGTCAGCGACGAAGACGGCAAACTCCGCCCCTGCTATGAAACCGTCATCCTGGGTCTGACCGGCAAGCCTTTCGTCACGGAAGCCGGCATGACCGTCACGCCGCATCGTACGCTGGCCCGCGCTCCGGAACTGGACACCGTCATCATCTCCGGAGGACGCGGTCTGCGCAGACCTGAAGTCAACGCCCAGGTCGCAGCCTGGATCAGCGCGCGCGCTCCCCGAATCCGCCGCATCGCGTCCGTGTGCACCGGGATCTACGCGCTGGCGCCCACTGGCCTTCTGGACGGGCGCCGCGTCACCACCGACTGGCGTTTCGCCGACGACGTAGCCCGCCGCTTTCCCCGTCTGCGGGTTGAGCCCAACGCCATTTTTCTGAAAGACGGATCTTTCTACACTTCGGCGGGCATCACCGCAGGCATTGACCTGGCCCTGGCCTTGATCGAAGAAGACCACGGTCGCCGCGTCTCCCTGGCCGTGGCCCGCGAACTGGTGGTCTATCTCAAGCGCGAGGGCGGTCAGGCGCAGTATTCTGAGCCGCTGCAGTTTCAATCGGACTCAGAAGACCGCTTGTCAGAGCTGGTCCCCTGGATCGCCGGCAACCTGCGCGCTGATCTCTCCGTGGAAGCTCTCGCCGGGAAGGCCTGTCTGTGTCCGCGTCATTTCAGCCGGCGCTTTCGCGACGCATTTGGCGCAACGCCTGCCGACTTCGTCAAGCGCATGCGTCTCGACGAAGCCCGCCGCCGCCTTGCTCAGCGCAGCAGTTCCATCGAGCAGGTCGCTGACTCCGTGGGCTTTCACAGCGCGGATTCCTTCCGCCGGGCCTTTGAACGGCGCTTTGGCGCCAATCCCAGCAGTTACCGGGAAAGGTTCCAGATTCATGCGATTTCCACCGCGGCTGCCGAAGGCATGAGGGCCTGAAATGGCGCACAAACTATTTCGTTTTCGCTGCTCACAAAATTTGTCTTGCCTAGTCTCACCTAGGCATAGATAATCTAGGGCTTGGTAAACTATGGCTAAGAATGAAATGATCCCCGGAACTTTAGGCATGCTGGTGCTGCGCGTGCTCCAGCCTGGCGCGTTGCATGGCTATGCCATTGCCCAGCGCATCCACACGCTTTCCAACGACCTGCTCCAGGTGGAAGAAGGTTCTCTTTATCCCGCACTCCAGCGCATGTTGATCAAAGGCTGGGTGCAGGCTGAGTGGGGCGTCTCTGAAACCAACCGCAAAGTGCGTTTTTACAAGCTCACGGCCGCCGGACGCAAGCAACTGCAGTCCGAAATGACGGACTTTGACCGTGTGCTGCAGGGTATTCAAGCCGTGCTCTCCAAGGCCTGAGTGTTTTTACAAGGAGGTCCTATGGGTGAATTCTTCCGCCGCATTTATTTTCTGCTCAACCGCAGCAAGCTGGAGCACGATCTGGCCACGGACATGGCGGCCCATCGCGAAATGCTGGGCGCGGAAAACCGCAAAGACTTCGGCAACCCCACGCTGCTGGCTGAGCAATCGCGCGAAGCCTGGGGCTGGGGATGGCTGGAGCGCCTCCTCCAGGACGCCCGCTATGCCTTCCGAATCCTAAAGAAAAATCCCGCCTTCACCTTGGTGGCGATTCTGGCTCTCGGCCTGGGCATCGGCGCCAACACCGCGCTGTTCAGCATGGTGTACGGTGTTCTGCTCAAGCCGCTGCCTTACGCTCAGGGCCAACAATTGGTGGTATTGCGCCAGGTGTTCCCCAAAGTTGGCGCCAACAACGTCGGTTTTTCCGTCAAGGAGATCGCCGACTATCGCCAGCAATCGCGCAGCCTCGCCCAGCTGGAGGAGTACCACCAGATGAGCTTCATCCTGCTCGATGGCCATGAGCCATCTGAGGTCCGCACGGGTGTTGTCTCCGCGCATTTCTTTGATCTTTTGGGCATTCACCCGTTCCTGGGCCGTTTCTTTGCTGACTCTGACGATGTGCCCGGCGCCGAAGCGGTCCTGGTCCTGAGTAACGAATACTGGCGGCAGCATTACGGTGGCGACCCCAACATCGTCGGCCGCCGCTTTCGCATGAACGACCGCGTGCACACCGTGATTGGCGTGCTGCCTCCGGTGCCGCAATACCCCCGCGAAAATGACGTGTACATGACCACCATCGCGTGTCCGTCCCGCTCGTCCAATGACATGAAGACCATGCGCAACCATCACATGATGCGCGTCTTCGCCCGGCTCAAGCCCGGAGAGACCGTTCAGTCCGGCATCACGGACGTGTCCACCATCGCTTCGCGCTTTCCCCAGGCCTTTCCTGACAGCTACCCTCAAGACGCCGGCTTCACCGCTTCCATGGACAGCCTGCACGCGCAGCTCACGCAGGACGTCCGGCCCAAGCTTCTCATTCTGCTCGGGGCTTCTGGGCTGGTGCTGCTGATCGCCTGCGCCAACGTCGCCAACCTGGCGCTGGCGCGCATGATGCGTCGCGAGCAGGAACTCGCGGTCCGTGCTGCGCTGGGCGCCAGCCGCGGACGCCTCATCCGCCAGTTGCTCACCGAAAGCACGCTGCTCAGCCTGGGCGGCGGATTGCTCGGCCTGTTTCTTGCTTCGCAGTGCCTCACGCTGCTGGTCAGCTTTGTGGCGCGCTTCACCACGCGCGCTGGGGAAGTCAGCATCAGCACACCGGTGTTGCTCTTTACGCTGGGCCTCTCGCTCCTGACCGGAATCGTGTTTGGCGCGGCGCCGGCTTTCTCGCAGCGCGCAAGCCTGGTGAACTCGCTCAAAGAAGGCAGCAACTCGGCCACCGTAAGAGTGGACGGCAACCGCGTGCGCAACCTGCTGGCCATGGGACAGGTAGCCATCAGCTTCATGCTGCTGATCGGCGCCGGACTGATGATCCGCAGCTTCATCTAGCTGCAACAGACTGACGCCGGATTCAACGGCAACCACGTCCTCACCGCCAACATCTCGCTCAACTTCAGCAAATACGGAACTGAGCAGGACTACCGCCTCTTCTTTAGCCAGCTGACACAGAAACTCAATGCGTCTCCCGGCATTCTGGCCACGGCCATCAACAGCGGCGCCCCGCTCGGGCCCGGACGCCCTTCCAATATCATTTTTCAGATTGAAGGCCGCCCAGTGGACAACAAGCAAGCCAAGCCGCAAACCAACGTTGAAATCGCCACCCCGGAAAGTTTCAAACTGTTGGGCGTGCCTCTGCTCAGCGGCCGGTATTTTACGGATCTGGATACTGAGAAGTCCGCCGAAGTCACCATCGTCAGCCGCTCTTTCGCCCGCCACTATTTCCCCGGCGAAGATCCCATCAACAAGCGCATTACCGGCGATAGCAGCGGCAAGAAGTGGACCACCATCGTAGGCGTGGTCGGTGACGTGAAGCAGTACGGTCTCGACAAAGACCCCGTGGACACCGCGTACTTGCCGCTGGCCCAGCAACCCATGGCTTCCACCATCCTGGTCAAGACCGCCGGCGATCCCATGAATTACGCCAACCAGCTTCGGCAAGCGGTCTTCGCCGTGGATCCCGATCAACCCATCCGTGACGTAAAGACTCTCGACGAACTCCGCGGTGACAGCCTGGCGGCGACGCGGCTTACCAGCGTTCTCCTGGCCTTGTTCGCCGCGCTGGCCCTGATCATCGCCGCCACCGGCTTGAGCGGCGTCACCGCCCTGCTGGTCAGCCAGCGCACGCGCGAGATCGGCATTCGCCTGGCGCTGGGCGCGCAGCGCGGCGAAGTGCTGGCCATGGTGGTCAAGCAAAGCATGCGTGTCATCCTGCTCGGCCTGGGCGTGGGCATCGTGGGCGCTCTGCTGGCGTCGCGTGTAATGAGCACCCTGCTGTTCAACACACCGCCCACTGACCCTGTAACTTTCGTCGGCGTCGCATTTGTGCTGCTGGCGGTCGCGCTGGTGGCCAGTTATCTGCCTGCGCGCCGCGTGACGCGCGTGAACCCGTTGATCGCATTGCGGGCCGAGTAACGTGGTAGAAGATCGGCCCTTTAGGGCCGCGTAGAGGTCGCAACAAGAACTGGGCTTTAACCCCAGGGCGGAGTAAACACTATGCGCGAATTCTTCCGTCGTATCTATTACCTGCTCAACCGTCGCCAGCTGGAGCGCGACCTCACCCATGACATGGCGGTCCATCGCGAAATGCTGGGCGCAAACCACAAGGATTTCGGCAATCCCACGCTCCTCGCCGAGCAATCTCATGAAGCCTGGGGTTGGAGCTGGCTGGAACGCTTTCTCCAGGACCTGAGCTTTGGGGCGCGCCTCCTGCGCAAATCGCCAGGGCTGGCCTTAACCGCAATTGTTGTCTTAGCGCTGGGCATCGGTGTGAACGTTACGGCGTTCAATATCGTGGATGTGATGTTCTTCAAACCGCTGCCGGTGCGCGATCCTCACTCCATCGTGCGGCTGACCACGCGCTTTCTCCAGGGATCCTCTACTGAGGTGGGTTACCCTGCGGCAGTATTTTACGGGGAGCACAGCACCGCGCTCTCCGCCGTGCTGGCCCAGACCGGCAGCAATATGACATTTGCCCAGGGCGCCAGCCAGAACATCCATGCCGGGTTGGTCACGGGAAATTACTTCACTGAGTTGGGGGCCGCCGCGTCCTATGGCCGCCTCTTCGACCCCAAGAGTGATGCAGCGCCCGATGCGCCGCCGGTGGTCGTGCTCGGCTACCGCTTTTGGCAGAGCCAGTTCGGCGGAGATCCGTCGGTCATCGGCAGGACCATCCGCCTCAACCAGCATCCAGCCACGGTGATCGGCGTCACGCCTTTTGATTTCGTTGGACTCGACCCCGAGCATGGTGAAATGGACGCAGTCTGGCTTCTGCTCGATAAGATTCCGTATTTCGTTCCCGAAAGTAAGATGCTCACCAGCTTTGACGCGAACAACTCCGGCGTTCACATGTGGGGCCGGGTCAAGCCGGGCATCAGCTTTAAGGCCGCGGAAGCCTCATTGCAGCCTCTTGCCGAGGAACTGGTGCGCCAACATCCCAACGACCTGCAGGAAGGTGAAAGGCTCGTCGCCGCCCCGGGCGGTTACGCCGTGCATCTGGATCCTGCTGACGCCGGCATGTTGCCGATCTTCGGCATCTTCACTGCTCTGGTTCTGCTGGTGCTGGCCGCCGCTTGCAGCAACCTGGGCAACCTCGTGCTCAGCCGGGTGCTTTCACGCGAGCGCGAAATTTTCATTCGCCTGTCCTTGGGCGCTGGTCGCGGGCGCATACTCCGCCAGTTGATGACGGAAAGCCTCTTGCTTGCTCTGCTCGGCGCTGCCGCCGGGCTGTTTCTGAGCTGGCTTGTCTCCCGGCCGCTGGTGATTTGGCTGGGCGGTCCCGGCATCTTACCCTTGGCGCCCGACTGGCGCACCACCCTGTTTGCTCTGGGGATCGGCATTCTTGCCTGCATGCTGTTTGGTTTGCCTTCCGCCCGGCAGGCCCTGCGCCCTTCGCAGCGAGCTTCCCGCACCCGCACCATATTCATGACGTCTCAGTTTGCCGCCAGTTGTGTCCTGCTGATTGTTGCCGGGCTGTTGCTGCGCGCTCTCCATCGCGCCGTGACCGTCGATCCAGGATTCGACTATACCCATACGCTCACCATCAACCCGCACCTCGACGCGCACGCCTACACCCAGGAAAGAGCCGGCGCATATCTCAATGACATGCGCGCTCGCCTGGCCCAGGTCCCTGGAGTGCAAGCCACCGCCCTGGTCAACAACCCTCCGTTGGGCAACCGGCAGACCTCGGGGAAGGTCCACGGCCCGGTCACCTTCCGCGTGTATATGTACGAAATAACTCCGGGCTACTTTGCGTCGCTTTCCATCCCGCTGCTGGCCGGGCGCAATTTCCAGGAAAGCGATCAGGACGTGGCCATCGTTAGCCAGTCTTACGCGCAAAAGCGCTGGCCGGGCAAAGATCCCCTGCGCCAGGAGTACGAGTATGCGGGAAAGAAGATGCCGGTTATCGGTGTGGCGCGCAATGCCCGGACCATAGCCTTGCGCGATAGCAATGCAGCTGAAGCCTATGTCCCGCTGCGCAGCAACAGTCTTGTTTACAGTGTGCTGGTGGTGAGAACTTCCGCGCCGCCGGAGCAGATGGCGGGCGTGCTCGCGGACCTGGCACGTTCCGCTGATCCCCTGCTCAGTCCTGACGTTTTGCCTTTGACCGCCGGATTCCGCGACAAGCTGGGAGACACGCAGAAAATGGCCGGCATCATTTCGTTCATGGGCGCCTTGGCCCTGGTGCTGGCCGTCGTCGGATTGTACGGCGTAGTGTCTTACAACGTGGTTCAGCGCACGCGGGAAATCGGCATCTGTGTGGCCTTGGGCGCAACGCCGGCCAGCCTTATCCGCAGTTTGCTGACGGGCTGGATTCGGCCGTTGGGCTTGGCAGCAGCTTTAGGCACTGTGCTGGCCGGGGGCTTGTCGCTGGTGCTGCGTAGCGAACTCTATGGCGTAAGCAACTTTGATCCCTTCAGCTACGCGGGGGCCCTGGTTCTGCTGGCCGTCACCGGCGGCCTCGCCGCGCTGATTCCCGCCCGCCGGGCTCTCAAAATCGATCCCATGGTGGCGTTAAGGTGTGAATAGGGCGTTTAGGGGATTCGAGCATTTCGCGCCGCGAGGCTTTTTTCTGAAACCCCGAAGCGTAGCGAGGGGTCCCTATGTTTGCGACGCTGTCGGTCTGATACTCCGAAGTCGAGTAGTTCTTCTGCCTGTGTTTTCCGATCAACCGATCACCCGATGTCCCGATCACCCGATCTCCGCCCCGCGCTCGCTGCTATACTTGAAGCAATCATGCTGGCTTTTAAGCGTATTCTTCTCAAGCTCTCCGGCGAGGCCCTGGCCGGGGACAAAGGTTTTGGCGTTGAGACCCAGCGCATTCACGCCATCGCCGGAGAAATCAGAGAAGTCCGCGAACTCGGGGTGGAGATCGCGCTGGTCGTCGGCGGCGGGAATTTCTTCCGCGGCGTGGCCGAGCAGGCCCGCGACATGGATCGCGTCTCCGCCGACCACATGGGCATGCTGGCCACCGTCATCAATTCCCTGGCCCTGCAGGACGCGCTGGAAAAACAAGGCGTGCACACCCGCGTGATGTCCGCGCTGGAGATGCACCAGATCGCTGAGCCGTTCATCCGCCGCCGCGCCCTTCGCCATATGGAAAAAGGCCGCGTGGTCATCTTCGCCGGCGGAACCGGCAATCCTTATTTCTCCACTGACACCGCTGCTTCCCTCCGTGCCATGGAAATCAAGGCCGACGTGATCATGAAGGCCACCAAGGTGGACGGCATTTACGACGCCGACCCCAAGCTGGTCACCACCGCCACCATGATTGCGACCATCAGCTATATGGACGTCCTCAAACGCGGCCTGCGCGTCATGGACGCTACCGCCATCTCGCTCTGCCATGAAAACGGCCTGCCCATTGTGGTCTTCAATTTGAACGTCCACGGCAACATCAAGCGCGTGGTGCTGGGCGAAAAGGTGGGATCGCTGGTTTCAGCGTAGAGCAGTTTGGGTTAGCCCCATCAAAAAAGTCTTAGACCAAGTAAAAAGCCCCAAGTTTGTCATCTTGAGCGATGCGTAAGCGACCGCAGGGAGCTGGCGCGAGTCGAAAGATCCCGAGAAAGTTAATCCCACCATTCAGTTTCAGGGCGTTCTCCCCAAGACGTTCGCATCACGATTCGTTTTTGCTGAAAACAGGAATGCGCTTAAGCCTCACTGGCACTCAACCTACCGGCGGCAGATACAGGCTGGCGTTGTAATTGAACGCCGCATCCATCTCATCCAGCCGTTCCAGTTCGATCTCCGTCACGCTACTTTCAAAGCCGGTCTCCACTGCCGATTCCACCACGCTCACCCGATGGTCGGGCGGATAAAACTTCAGCAAGTAATTCTTCAACCTTGAAATTTCTTCGGGATTCGACGTGGCCGCGCGCGTAGCTGCCGGCGTAAGCGCGCCGATCTGCAGAATGAAGCACCCGGCTGCGGGGTTCAGCACAGTATCGCGCGCCAGCACGCTGCCGGCGTTGTAGATCTGCACGCCGTCTTCGCCGATGTCCAGCTTGAGGTCCACAAACATGCGGTCCAGTGACGACAGCCCGGGAACAATTTCCAGCTTGAGTCCCGCCGCGGCGCATGCGGCCATCAACCGTTGCGAAATGGTGGAATACACCAGAGGGTGCCCGTGCAGCAGCAGGGCTGCGGGGCGTTGTTCCTCGGGCGTGGCCAGCACGTGGCCCACAATGTCATCGTAAATGTCGCTGCGGTCGCGGCCGTCACGGTAGTAGACGGGCATCAGGTTCTGCACCCGGCCGGTAAGCTTTTCCAGATATTCTTCCAGGGAAGGCAGGTCGTGCAGGCAGTAAACCGTCCGGCATTTTTCTGCCAGGATGTGCTGTGTGAGCAGCGTGATGTCATGAAAGCTGTAAATGCCGGAGCCCAGCAGATAGATGTCGGGAGCTTGTTTCCTCATCCGGGGGTGATTCCTGGGGGTACTTCCTGACGACGCATCCGGCAGCCTGATTTCTTATTGCTTGGCGCCCGGCTCGCCCTGTTTCAGTTTCATTGCCTGCTGTGGCTGCGACGTCCTGTTGGCCGGGGCGAGTTTCATCGCTTGCTTCGGTTGCGACGTCTTGCTGGCCGGGGCCAATTTCATTGCTTGCTTCGGTTG
>JBGPLR010000093.1:0-9224 GCA_041486545.1 Terriglobia bacterium | reverse complement strand
TGAGGTCCTGCACCTTCTTCATGCTCTCGACCTTTGCCGCCGTCAGGATCCGCGCTGAGCGCGCGTTGCCGATGCCGTAAATGTACGTCAGCGCGATATTCACGTGTTTGTTGCGCGGAAGATCCACGCCTGAGATGCGGGCCATTTTTTCTCCTCTAAAAGTTCCTGGATCGGTTTACAGGCTAGCTCACCCTTCCGTCCCGATCCGACTTTCCAATCGCCATCAATCTTTGGCAACTGTCAATTCTGGCAATGGGGTTACCCCTGCCTCTGTTTGTGTTTCGAATTCTCGCAGATCACGCGGACCACGCCTTTGCGGTGCACGATCTTGCACTTGTCACAAATCTTTTTTACTGATGCCCTGACCTTCATGATTCTTTTCTCTTCGATTCCGGTACTGCCGATCGCTTTCGCACCGGCCGTACAGCTTTTTGATTTCAAAATTGAGTAATTTCGTAATTTGGTAATTGCCGATTGGAAACGGAACAATTACCCATTTACCAAATTACCCAATCACCAATTCCACCATCCCGCAATGGGACTATTTGTATCTGTACACGATTCTGCCCCGCGTCAGGTCATACGGTGATAGTTCAACCGCGACTTTGTCGCCGGGGAGGATGCGGATAAAATTCTTGCGCATCCTGCCGGATACGTGCGCCAGCACTTGATGTTTGTTTTCCAGTTCCACCCGGAACATGGCATTGGGCAGCGGCTCAACCACCGTTGCCATCACCTCTATCGCGTCTTCTTTGCTCACTCAGCTCCTGTGCGGGTTCATCCTTGAGTTCCTTCGGGCTTCGCCCTCAGGATTTCGCCTGCAGGCTCCCGCTTCGCTCACGCCTGCAAACCGGCTCAACTTTGCTCACTCAGCTCCTTGAGGGTCTGGTCTCAGAGAATCCCTCATTTTTGTTCTTTACTGCCCCGCCGCGGCCTTGGAAATCACTGCCAGTGTATCGGCCGTGACTTGTTCCATCCCCAGTTCGCCGTTCACGGTATGGAACGTCCCCTTGCGGCGATAGTAGTCCACCAGGGGAAGGGTCTTCACTTCATAACTCTTCAGCCGCTCGGCGATGACTTCTTCCTTGTCATCCTTGCGCTGCACCAACGGAGTGCCGCAGGAATCGCAAACGCCTTCTTTTCGCGGGGGCTGAAAGTAGATGTTGTAAATCTGGCCGTCCGCAGGACAGGAGCGGCGGCCCGTAAGCCGTTGCAGTAATTGATTATAGCTGACTTCAATGTTGACCACAACGGGGGCCATCTTGCGTCCCACAAAAAGCGCTTCGCCCAGATACTCGTCCAGCCATCCCGCCTGGCCCACCGTCCGCGGGAAACCATCCAGAATGTAGCCTCGCTGGCAGTCGGGCTGTCCCAGTCGGTCAGCCACCATGGCCAGCATAAGATCGTCCGGCACCAGCCCCCCCGACTTCATGATCGGGTCGGCTTGCTTGCCCAGTTCCGTGCCCCGGGACACGTTGTCCCGCAAAATATCTCCGGTGGAGATCTGCGGGATGCCATAAAGCGCCGCGATAGCTTTGGCCTGGGTGCCTTTACCGGCGCCCGGAGCCCCCAGAAGAATAATGGGGCCCGTGGCTACTTGCTTTTGTCCCGAATTGCTCGCGGCGGCCGGCATATCCGATATCAGCCCCAAGTCTTCCGTCCTTTGATGCGTCCACTGCGCGAGGTAAAGCCTTCGTAGTGGCGCATCACCAACTGGGACTCAATCTGGTTCACCGTATCCATGGCCACGCCCACAACAATCAGCAATGACGTTCCGCCAAAGTAGAAAGTCACGTTCAAACCCGTCAATATCCACTGCGGCGTAATCTGCTCAAACACCTTTCCTCCCAGCCACCAGGGCAGCTGGTTGAGATGGATACCGGCGATCATCCATTCGGGAATCAGCGAAATGAACAGCAGATACAGCCCGCCCACCAGGGTCACGCGCGTCAGCACTTCATTGATGTAGTCGCGCGTGCGATGCCCCGGCCGTATGCCCGGGATAAACCCGCCATGCTTGCGCATGTTGTCGGCGACGTCCGCCGGGTTGAACACAATGGACACGTAGAAGTAGGCAAAGAAAATGATGCCTGCGGCGTACAGCAGAGTGTATAGCGGCTCGCCCCACTTCAACTGCTCCAGAATCCCGCCGAAATAGCGGTACAGCGTTCCCCCGGTCTTGAACGCCGGCGAGTACGTCAGCATCTGGGGAATACTCAGCAAGGACGACGCGAAGATCACCGGCATAACGCCACCGGAATTCACGCGCAACGGCAGGTGCGTGGCCTGGCCGCCCATGATGCGGCGTCCCACCACGCGCTTGGCGTACTGCACGGGAATGCGGCGCTCCGAGCGTTCCATGAACACGATGAACGCCACCACCAGCACCATCACAACAATCAGCGCCGCCATGGCTGGAATGGTGAAAGGACCCCAGGTGTTGCCTGAAGCCTTCTTGTAAAGTTCATACACCGCGCGCGGCAGCCCTACCACAATGCCGGAAAAAATCAGCAAAGACATGCCGTTGCCGATACCGCGCTCGGTAATCTGCTCGCCCAGCCACATGATAAAGATGCTGCCGGTGGTGAGCGTGATCATGGTCATCACGATGAACCAGGTGCCCGGCGTCAGTACGTATCCCTGGGTCTGCAAGGTAAACGCGATGCCCATGCTCTGCAGCAGGGAAAGCACCAGGGTCAGGTAGCGGGTCCATTGCGTGATCTTGCGCCGCCCCAGCTCGCCTTCTTTCTGCATGCGGGCCAGAGGCTCCCACACCACCGTGAGCAACTGCAGGATGATGGACGAAGTGATGTAGGGCATGATGCCCAGGGCAAAGATCGTCAGGCGGCGCAAGTTGCCGCCGCTGAACAGATCGTAAAAGCCCAGCAGGCCGCCACCCTGGTTTTCGAACGCCTTGGTCAGCGCGTCCCCGTTGATGCCGGGCGTTGGAATGTGCGAGCCAAGACGGTACACCGCCAGCATCGCCAGCGTAAACAGCACGCGTCTGCGCAGGTCCGGAACTCGAAATATATTCGCCAGTTTTTCGAACATTTAGCTCTTCTTCTTTGGTTTCTTCGGCTCCGCAGGCGCTTCCGGCGCTGCCACGCCGCCGATCAGCTCCGCTTTGCCTCCGGCCTTGGCGATCTTCTCTCCGGCCGACTTGGAAAACTTGTGCGCGTGCACGGTGATGGCCTTCTTCAATTCGCCGTCGCCCAGCACTTTGATCAGGTCGTTCTTGTGCGCCAGGCCGTGCTTCACCAGAAGTTCCGGGGTCACGTTGCTTTCGCCCAGTTCCACCAGCCGGTCCAGATTGATGGCCCGGTATTCCACGCGGAAGATGTTGGTGAACCCGCGCTTGGGCAGGCGGCGGTGCAGAGGCATCTGGCCGCCTTCAAAACCGCGCATCATGCGCGAACCGGAACGCGATCTCTGGCCTTTGTGGCCGCGCGTGGACGTCTTGCCCATACCGCTGCCCATGCCCCGGCCCACTCGCTTCTTGTTGGCGGTGGCGCCTTTGGGCGGCCGTAATGTTGAAAGATTTGTTGGCACTGTCAGTTTTCCTTGTGTCGCAGCCGCCGTTTGATTGTATTCCTGCGGCTACTCGGTTGCCCTGGTTGTTCCCACATTGCCAGAATTGCCAGCACTGCCAAAAATCGCCGGGATTGATTGTTGCTAACCACAGTCGCTTCCTTCACCGGTGTTCAATTTTCACTCTTTGGCAATTACCACTTTTGGCAATTCTGCACGCCCCCTGTTAGTCCACAATTTCCACCAGGTGGGGAATCTTCGCAATCATCCCTCTGATGGAAAGCGTATCTTCGCGTTCCACAATCTGGTACAGATGGGTAAAGCCCAGTCCTTTGACCACCAGCTTGTGTTTCACCGGAGTGCATATCTTCGAACGCACGTATTTGATTTTGATCTTCTTCTTGGCTGCCATGGTTAAAGCTCCTGCACGCTCTTGCCGCGCATGCTCGCGACTTCTTTGCGGTCACGCAGCTGGTTGAGCGCGTTAAAAGTTGCTTTGATCACGTTGTGCGGGTTGGCCGATCCCAGGGACTTGGTCAGCACGTTCTGCACACCCGCCGAGGTCATCACCGCGCGCACCGCGCCGCCGGCGATCACGCCCGTGCCTTCCGGGGCCGGCTTCAGCAGCACCAGCCCGGAACCGAACCGTCCGGTCACGATATGCGGGATGGAGCTCTGCGTTAGGATCACCTTGATCAGGTTCTTCTTGGCCGACTCAATGCCCTTGCGAATGGCCTGCGGCACTTCCTTCGCCTTTCCGGAACCGTAGCCGACCACGCCCGCACTGGGGTCGCCCACCACCACCAGCGCCGCGAATGACATGTTCTTGCCGCCCTTGACCACTTTGGTCACGCGGTTAATGGCAACCACCTGGTCTTTCAACTGGTAGCTGCCGGCATCGAGTCTCTTCTTGGTTACTATCGCCATTTAGAACTCCAACCCCGCTTCGCGCGCCGCATCGGCCAACGCTTTGATTCTTCCGTGATACAAATATCCGCCGCGGTCAAAAACCACTTTCTTGATGCCCTTTTCCTTGGCGCGTTCGGCAATGGTTTTGCCGACTGCTTTCGCGCTGGCCAGATTGCCGCCGGTGCGCTTCTCGCCCTTCTTGCGGCCCTGCACCGTGCTGGCGGCCACCATCGTCTGGCCGCTGTGGTCATCGATCACCTGCGCGTAAATATGGTTCAGCGAGCGGTACACGTTCAGCCGCGGGCGCTCCGGCGACCCGCTCAGCCGCTGCCGCATGCGGCCATGGATCCGCCGCCGAGTCTTGTCTTTCGAAATATCAGGAATCATTGTCTTAACCTTTGCTTCGTAGAACTCTTTAGCTCCACGATCAAAAATGTGTTTCTCTTCCGCCAGCAATCGGGTGTTCTGGTGATCGGTCCATCGGGTGATTTTGCTTTTCAGATCCCCCGATCACGGCGATCACGCGCGATCACGGCGATTATTTGGCTCCCGTCTTGCCAACCTTCTTCTTCAGCCGCTCGCCCGCGTAGCGGATGCCCTTTTGCTTGTACGGGTCCGGCGGACGCAGGGACCGCATTTCCGCCGCGGCCTGACCCACCTTCTGGCGGTCAATCCCGCTGACCGTCAGCTTGGTCTGCTTGGGGTCCAGCGCCGCGGTAATCCCCGTCGGCAGCGGATACTCAATGGGATGCGAATACCCCAGCGTGAACACCACGGTGTTCTTGCCCTTGAGTTCCGCGCGATACCCGATGCCCACAATCTCCAGTTCCTTGGTCCATCCCTTGGTCACGCCTTCCACGGCGTTGTTCACCAGGGCGCGCGCCAGCCCGTGCACGGCGGCGTGCTCGTCATTGTCGCGGACCACCTGAATGTTTCCATCGGCCTGCTGCAACTTCACGCCCACCGGCAGGTGCGTCTGCACCTGGCCCTTGGGGCCGTTGACGATCACCGTGTTGCCCTTCACTTCAAACTTCACTCCCTGAGGGAGCGGGATCGGCTGTTTTCCGATTCGAGACATGTTGAAACCCTTCTTCTCGCTGAGTCCCTCGAAATCAATCGCCTTCCGAGTTCCACTAGCGTTTCGACTTCAGCCTTTAGCTTTTAGCCATTAGCTTTTGGCTACGGCTTCAGACAAATGCGTCGGCTCAAACTGGCACAAGCCAACAGCCAAGTGCTAACGGCTGCGCGGCTGCGCCGCGTTACCAGACCTCGCACAATAGTTCGCCGCCCACGCCTTCTTTGCGCGCCTTGCGGCCAGTCATCACGCCTTTCGGCGTGGTGAGGATGTTGATCCCCAGCCCGCCCAGCACGCGTGGAATATCATTGCGGCCCACGTAAACGCGGCACCCGGGCCGCGAGATGCGCTGCAGGTTGGAGATGGCGGCGGCATTGTCCGGACCGTACTTCAAGTAGATCCGCAGGACCTTGCGGCCGTCTTCTTCCGTCGCCTTGAAATTGGCGATGTAGCCTTCTTCTTTCAAAATGCGCGCGATCTCCAGCTTGAGCTTGGAGGAGGGCACATCAAGTTTCTGGTGCCGCGCGCCCAGTGAATTGCGAATGCGCGCCAGCAAATCTGCGACCGGATCGGTCAAACTCATCTTCGTTCATCTCCTCTTATCGTCACCCGTTCGTCCCGGCTCCGCCGGGAAACCTGCGGTGACGTGAAACAAAACCAGCCGTTAGCTTTTAGCCGCTAGCCTTGGGCTTGCTCTTCGTCCAGACCCGCGCTCTCTTTCCGCGCGAAGCCCGAGCCAAAGGCTAAGTGCTTGTTGCTACCACGACGACTTCGAAACCCCGGGGATCTCGCCCTTCAGCGCCAGACCGCGGAAGCACAAGCGGCACAGGCCGAACTTGCGCAGGAAAGCCCGCGGCCGCCCGCAAATCGAACAGCGGTTGCGGTGCTGCGTGGAGAACTTGGGTTTCTTGTTCGTCTTGGCGATCTTTGCTGTTGTAGCCATGTTTTCCTTTTTTGCTCAGTACCAAATACTACGCACTCACTCCGGTTGCCCGGAACGGCATTCCCATGTGTTTCAGCAGGGCCAGCGCCTGGTTGTCATCGCGGGCCGTGGTGACGATGGTTACGTTCATGCCTTTCAGCTTGTCCACCTTGGCGTAATCAATTTCCGGGAAAATCAACTGGTCGCGCAGTCCTAGTGTGTAATTGCCGCGGCCGTCAAACGACTTGGTGGAAACTCCGCGGAAGTCACGCACGCGGGGCAGCGCGATGTTGATCAGCCGGTCCATAAATTCGTACATGCGGTCGCCGCGCAAGGTCACCATGGCGCCGATGGACATGCCTTCGCGCACCTTAAACGCCGCAATGGACTTCTTGGCCTTGGTCACCACCGGCTTCTGCCCGGCGATTTCGCCCAGGTCGCGAACCAGCGGGTCCAGCATCTTGGTGTTCTGCGTGGCCTCGCCCACGCCCATGTTCACCACAACCTTGTGCAGCCGCGGCACGGCCATGGGGTTCTTCAATCCCAGTTCTTTGGCCAGCGCCGGAGCAATTTCCTTTTGAAACTTTTCTTTCAGCCGTGCTGTCGTTTTCGTCGCCATTGCTTTTTTGTTCTGCCTTTCTCACGGTTTCCGGGTTTACGGGTTCGTGAGCATCTAGCTGCTGAGCAGCTACTTGGTCTTGTCCAGGGTTGCGTCGCAACGTTTGCAGACCCGCACCCTCTTGCTGCCTTCCATGCGATGTCCCACGCGCGACGGCCCGCAACTCGGGCATACCACCATCACGTTGGAAATCGAGATTGGCGATTCCTGCTCGGCGATGCCGCCTTTGATGTTGCGCTGCGGATTCGGCCGGACGTTCTTCTTCACCATCATCACGTGCTCCACCAGGACTTTTCTTGTGTCCGGGAACACGCCCAGCACGCGGCCTTGTTTGCCCTTGTCGCGCCCGGTGATCACCTTCACTTGGTCGTTGCGCTTGATGTCAATTCTTGTATGCATGTTTTACCCTTCAACCCGTTCGCTGCCGGTGTTCTGGCTGCGGCCAATCTTCTTTTCCGGCTAATCTTCTTTTCTGGCCAACTTTTGTCTTCCGGCCAATCTTTGAACCGGCCGGCTTTGCTTTCGGCCAATTTTGCGCGTTCCTCTTACCAGCGGCCCCTCTTACAGAACTTCTGGCGCCAGAGAAACAATCTTCAAAAACTTCTTCTCGCGCAGCTCGCGGGCCACCGGTCCGAAGACGCGTGTTCCGCGCGGCTCGCCCGTGTCGTCAATCAGCACGGCCGCGTTCTGGTCAAACCGTATGTAGGTGCCGTCGCGGCGGCGATACTCTTTGCGCTGGCGCACGATCACGCATTTCACCACGGTCCCTTTTTTCACGGCGCCATCGGGCGAAGCTTCCTTCACCGCTGCGGTGACCACGTCGCCCAGACTGGCGTTCAGGCCGGTGTGCCCGCCCAGCGGCAGGATCATCTGCAGGCGGCGCGCGCCGCTGTTATCGGCCACGTCCAGAATACTTCTCATCATGACTGCCATAATCAATTCCCCGTTTCCAGGAGAGCGACGAAACCTCTGCCGATCTCATCCCTCTAAAATTCTTCTCGAGCCATTAGCTCTTGGCCTTTAGCCTCGGCTTTTCTTATCCCAAACTCGCTGACGCCAGGAGACAAAAGCTAAGTGCTAAGAAGTGCTGACTTCTTCGCCCGCCACCAGTTTGGCCCGCTGGATGATGTTCTTCAGCTTCCAGCGCTTCAGCCGCGACATGGGCCGCGTCTCTTCAATCTCCACCGTATCGCCCACCCGCGCCGTGTTTTGCTCGTCGTGCGCGTAAAACTTTTTGGCCTTGGCCACCACGCGGCGGTACAGCGGATGCGCCTTCTTCATGATCACCTGGACCACAATGGTCTTGGCCATCTTGTTGGAAACGACCAGGCCGATCTTGGTAGCGCGACGGCCCGGCTTCTTGGTTGCGGTTGCTGTCTCTGCCATTACTTCTTCCTCGCTTTAGCTGCGGGCTTCGCGGCTTTGGCTTTGCTTTTGCTCGCAGGCTTGGCCGCGGCTTTTGCTTTAGTCTTCACCGGCGCCGCAACCGCCGTCGCGGTCTCCGCGGCCGGCGACGTCTTGGCGGCTACCGGATGATGCGCGTGCGTCAGGCCCAGCTCCTTTTCCCGAACCAGGGTCTTGATGCGGGCCACGTCCTTGCGCAATCCGCGAATCTTCTTCAGACTCTCGGTCTGCCCCATCTTGAGCTGGAACTTCAAACGGAACAGCTGATCGTTCAGCTCCCGTTGCTGGTGCTGCATCTCGGCGTCGGTCAAATTCCTGAGTTTGTCTGCATCCATAAAAGTTCTTCTCGTTGTTCCTAGGGCTCCACAATCCCCTTCGACTTCGCTCAGGGTGCTGCGCCCTCTTGCTCTGGCTAGTTGCTAAGTGCCAATTGCTAATTGCTCTTCTTAGTGCGCGTCAGTGCGTGCCACAAATTTCGTTCTCAATCCCAGTTTGTGCGACGCCAGCCGCAGCGCTTCCATGGCGTCCGTGCGGCTCACGCCTTCCATCTCAAACAGAACTTTTCCGGGGCGAACCACGGCCACCCAATGGTCCGGCGCTCCCTTGCCTTTGCCCATACGGGTTTCAGCCGGCTTCTTGGTGACCGGCTTGTCAGGGAACAAACGGACCCAGATCTTGCCGCCGCGTTTGACGAAGCGCGTCATGGCCACACGGCTGGCTTCAATCTGCCGGTCGGTCACCCAACCCGGCTCCAGAACTTTCAAGCC
>JBGPLR010000092.1:0-9250 GCA_041486545.1 Terriglobia bacterium | reverse complement strand
CTGCTGACGCAAGGCCTGGGCGTGAACCATCTCCGCCTGGTGATGGGCACATCCATGGGCGGCATGCACACCTGGCTCTGGGCGGAGCAGCATCCGGACTTCATGGACGCCGCCATGCCCCTGGCCAGTCTCCCCGTGGAGATTGCCGGACGCAACCGCATGACCCGCCGCATGATTATGGACGCCATCCGCACCGACCCCGACTGGAACAACGGCGAATACAAGCAGCAGCCGCATGGCCTGGCCGCCGCACTGGATATTCTGCTGATGATGGGCAGCGCGCCGCTCCGCATGCAGAAAGAACTTCCCACGCGCGAGCAGGCTGACAAATTCCTGGAAGACTTCATCGCCGCGCGCATGAAGACCACTGACGCTAATGACATGCTGTATTACTTTGACGCATCGCGGAATTACAACCCGGAGCCGCAACTCGGCAAAATTACCGCTCCGCTCACGGCCGTGAACTCCGCCGACGACCAGATCAATCCGCCCGAGTTGAAGATTTTAGAAAAGGACATACAGCAGGTGAAGAACGGCAAGTACGTGCTGCTCCCCATCACCGACGAAACCCGCGGCCACGGGACGCACACCTGGCCGGCGATATGGGGGAATCATTTGGAGGAGTTGCTGGTAAGATCGGGCGGCAGATGAGAACTATTCTGTCGAAAGTACTACTTCTGAAATCCCGAATCCCGCGAAGCGGGTGAGGGATCCCCTATTGCCAGAACAGCTCTCATTGAGAATGCCAGACTTCGATAACCTTGCCGTCTTTCTTTTGAATAGTCATCTGAGGCGTGTCCCCTCGCGAGCCCGGCTTGAGTGTTCCGTACACAATCCAAGCTCCCTCTTTGAGTTGCGCGTGATAGGGAAGGTATTTCTTGACTTCTTCTGTTCCGAAGATGGGCTGGAATACCGCCTCGGCAACATTCACTGCCGTAACTTCGTCTGGAATGATTCCCTGCGTTGGCAACGCGGATTTATTCGTACGTCCATGACTGACTGTTATGAGTATAAGGGAAATTGCAGACAGCTGCGCAAGTTGGTCATTTCAGTCCTTCCTTGGTTTCGGCCAAGACGCAGAAGGAGTGACCTTAACCAGGTTGCAAGACTATAGGGGTCCCTCACCCGCTTCGCGGGATTCGGGACTTCAGAAAAAAGCCTACCGCGCGAACGTCCCCACAAACGCGCTGCGCTTGTTGTGGAGTTCCCACACGATGTTGAGGTCGCTGCCACGATACTGGTCAGTCATGGCCACGGCGGGCATGGCGTGCGTGGTGCGCGTGAGCGGCGGATACAAGGTGCTCTCATTGCCGCATAGATGGTCTTTCTCGCCGATGGCGCGGGTTTCCACCGTAACAAAATTTCCCGCCTGCAATCTGGCGCGGCTGTCGTGGCCCGGCTGTACTTCCATGTCAATCTGGGTGTCCACCACGTGGACCACGTTGTGCAGCAGTTCGCCACCCATCTCCTGGGCAAAGTTGATGAGCGCCTGGCGCTGTTGCGCCGTGGCCCGCTGGTCTACAAAGAGGACAGATTTGGCCGGATACGGCGAGTTATAAGGATCGCCCAGCGTGGCGCGCGCTTTGATGGCGCCGACCACAGTCAGCCCGGCGAGCGAAACGCCGTCCCACTTCCCCTCCGTCACGTGCCAGGCCACAATGGCTTCATTGCCCGTCAGATTGACTTCGCCGTTGGCAAAGCACTGGCCTACGTAGACGTCGGCGCTGCGCGTCTCCAGGTATTGGCCCTTGATTTGGGGAGCCGGAGTGTTTTGGGCGAGAGCGGCAAGGCACGCCAAGAAAAGAACCACAACTGCAAGCCAAATGGTCTTACGCATGGGGGAACTCCTGGGGACTATTGTAATCCCACAGGGCAAGTCTCCTGGTGAATCAACACTACTTCCCGATCAGCGTTTATCGGCGTTCATCCGCGGTAAGGTTTTTCCGTTTCTTACTTGCTGGCTCCGCAGTGGCAGCCGCGTTCCCCGGAACAGCAGTTGCCCGGTTCGGCCAGCTTGTTGTCCGGGCCAATGCAGGTCTGGGTGAGCGCACACCAGAACAGCCCGTCGCCGGAGCGCGGCACGCTGGGGTCCTGGTCCGTCCAAACGTACTGGCTCTTCCAATGCAGCGACGAGCACAACCCAGGACGATCCGTGTTAAAGCGGTCAGAAATCTTGTTCATGATGCGCCTCCTTGGGCCCCGTTGCGCGACACACCGGCGTGCGCCGTGGCCCCTGCTGCTGCCAGAATGGCCCGCTTCACGGCAACGCGCGCCAAGTGGATCTTCTGCGTGTTGTGTCCCAGGCTCTTGGCCCTCATAACGGACGTCTGCGCGGCCTCCTCGGCTGTGGCTTGCGTGACGGCCTTGCCCATTAGAACTTGCGCGGCTTCAAGCGATACCCACGGCACCGGCGCAACGTGTCCCATCACGATCTTGGCGGCCTGCACCGTGCTGGCGTTCATGGTCAAAGTGACTGCTGCGGTGGCGTAGGGCCAGTCAAAAGCTTCTTTCTGGCGGACTTCATAGTGCCCGGCACGGACATGGGGACCCGTCATCGGGATGGAGACACCAGTGACAATCTCGCTCGACCGCAAATCGTATTCGCGATCGCCTTCGATCTGCGGCACCATGAAGAACTTCTCCAGCGGTAGCTCACGCATGACCCTTGCGTGCTGAATATGCACGATGGCCCCGTAGGCAATCAGCACCGGAGCCACAGTGGACGGACTTACCCAGTAAGCCGGCCCGTTGTTGCCCAGAATCGCGTGGTAGCGGTTGTCGCCTTCCAGCACCAGCGACTTGCCGTCTTGCTGCGCAAACAGCCCGTGGCCGGTGCGGAAGTACCAGCAGCGCGGCCTCTGGCAGAGGTTGCCGCCCAGCGTGGCCACGTTGCGGATCTGCGGGCTGGCAGCTTCTCCAGCGGCCATCGCCAGCACCGGAAAGTTCTGCTTCACCTCGGCGTTGCCGGCGATTTCCGCCAGCGTAGTCAACGCGCCGATGGACAACCAGTCCTTCGCCACCTGCACGCCGTGCAGTTCCTGAATGCCTTTGATGTTCACCAGGCGCTTGGGCGTGACGATTTCATCCTTCATCAAGGACAACAAGTCACTGCCGCCGGCCAGGACTTCAACTTCGCCCCAGCTTTTGCCCAGCAGCGCCAGGGCTTCCTCTTTCTTGGCGGGAGATGCGTAATCAAACGCTCGCATGGCTGCCTCCTGATTGGTTAAGGGCCGCGACCACGCGGTCCGGTGTAATCGGCATGAACGGCACGCGCACCCCAATGGTGTTGGCCACGGCATTGGAGATTGCGGCCATGGGGCCGACGGTGGGTGGTTCGCCCAGGCCAATGGGCCCGCGTTCGTCGTATCCCTTGCCGGTCATCATGTGCACCACCAGCTCGCCCACGTCGCCGATGCCGGCCAGCCGGTAGAAGTCCATGTTGGGGTTGAGCATGATGCCGGTCACGGGGTCCATAACGCGCTCTTCATAAAGCGCGGTTGCGATGCTCATGATCATGGCGCCGTAAACCTGGCTTTCCGCGGTTTTGAGATTGATGACCAGCCCGCAATCCTGCGCGCACACCATCTTGTTCATTTTGACGATGCCGGTTTCCACGTCCACCGACACATCGGCCATCACCGCGCCGCCCACGCCGCTGCTGGTAAGTTCTTCCGTCAGCCGCTTGGTGGGATCGTTAGGATCGGTCTGCCCGACTTTGTTTTTGTCGGTCACCTCAATCGGCTGCGTGCCCAGGCGCATGCATGCTTCCTTCCACGTCAACTTGCGCGCGGGGGCAGATGCCACCCGGATGGTCCCGTTGACCGCTTCCAGTTCGTCCGGCTTGGCTTTGAGCGCCGAGGCGACCTTGGCGAAGAGCTGGTCGCGCGCGTCCACCGCCGCGCGGCGAGTTGCTGAACTGACTCCGCCAATCGTGGTGCTGCCTCCGGAACCGCCGGACGCTGGATATTGGTTGTCGCCGATCTTCAAATTGATCTGCTCCAACTTAAGCCCCAGCGTGTCCGCGGCAATCATCATGATGGCCGTGCGGGTCCCGGTCCCCAGGTCCTGCGTGCCCATCTTGAGTTCGACAGAGCCGTCGGGACGAATGCTGAACGCGCACGCGCTGGGGTGTCCGCCGCCGCCCCAGGTGTGTATGGCCAGGCCCAGGCCGCGTTTTACCGGACCTGATCCGTTCTGGCCGCGGGGACGCCAGTTCTTTTTCCAGCCGATCAGATCAGCCGCGATCAGCAATTCGTCGCGATAGGTGTCATCGCGATGGAAAGGATTGGTTGGCGGCGCGGTCAGTTGGATGTTCTTCAGCACCAAGTCCAACGGGTCCATGTTGAGTTTGGCGGCCAGGTCTTCAATGGCCGACATGGTGATCAGGCAGCCCTGCGGATGGTTGGGCGCCCGCCACGCGCGCGCCGGACCGGTATTGGTCAGCACGGCCACGTGGTTCTTGCGCTGGTTGGGAATTCTCAACACGTACGGCATGGGCGGAGCGCCGCCGCCGCCCGGACCGCCGGTGCCCCAGGAATCTGATTGCCAGGCCAGCAGCGTGCCGTCTTTTTTGGCGCCGACTTTCACCCGGGCAAACGTCGAAGGCCGCGCGCCGGCCAACGTGAGTTCCGCGTCGCGCTCCAGCATTACGCGCACCGGCTTGCCGCCGGCCTTTTTGGAAACCTGCGCGGTGTAAATTCCCCAACGGTCCGCGCCAAACTTGCTGCCGAATCCGCCGCCTACGTGGTCCTGATGCACGTGCACGTTGGCCGCGGAGATTTTCAGAGCACCGGCGTATTCGTTGGAAACGCCGGAGACGTTTTGCGTGGAAAGATGGACAAAGAGGTGATCATCGTTCTCCCACTCGGCGATGGAACCGTGGCTTTCCATGCAGCAATGGGTAATCGTCGGGCAGCCGTACACGCCCTCAGAGATGACTTCAGAATCCTTGAAGCCGGCTTCGGGGTCGCCTTCCGTACGTTCATCTTCTTTCCTGTAATGCGACGCTGTCTTCGCCGCGGCCGGCTTTACGGGCGATGCCTGCAGCGTCTTGATCGCGTCTTCGCCGATGCGGTTCTGCCGCATCTGGGCCAGCATATCTTCGCTGACTTCAAAGCTGATGCCCCGGCTCTTGACGCGTTCGATGATCTGCGGCTCCGGCACCTGGTTGCGGAACATTCCCACCAGGTCGCCCAAGGCCATGGGGCCGCTGTCCGCCGCAACATTTTCAGGATGGGAAAAGTCGTCAACCCAATGGGGCAGCTTCTCATACTCAATCTTGATCAGGCGGGCAGCGTCGGCCGCCACGTTTTCATCCGCGGCAGCCACCACCACGATGTCGTCGCCTGCCCAGTGGATCTCTGATCCCGGACCCTGTATCACGTGGACTGCAGACACGCCCGGGAACTTCTCCGCCGCAGACGCATCAATGCTTACGACTTTGGCGTGGGCGTAAGGACAGCGCACAACTTTGCCGTACAGCATGCCGGGGCGATGAATGTCATAGGTGTATTTGGCGCGGCCGGAGACTTTGTCCGGGCCGTCCACGCGCGAAACGCGCTTGCCGATCAGCGTGCGCTTTTCCGTTGCGGGCCAAGAGTATTTGGTAGTTTCGTCGGCCATGATCAGGCTCCTTTCCCGGTTTTGGCTGCCTGCATTACCGCAGCACGCATGCCGGCGTAGGTTCCGCAGCGGCAAATGTTTCCGCCCAGCCCGGTCTTGATCTGCTCCGGCGTGGGATTAGGATGCTGCTCAAGAAACGCCTTGGTCGCCATGACGAATCCCGGCGTGCAGAAACCGCACTGCTGCGCGTCATGGTCCACAAATGCCTGTTGGATGGGATGGAGTTTTCCCGGTTCGCCCAGGCCTTCCACCGTGGTGATGGAGCGGCCTTGTGCGTCAATGGCGAGAATCGAGCAGGCGTAAACCGTCTTGCCATCCATCAGCACGGTGCAGGCGCCGCAGGTGCCGCGATCGCACACGCGCTTGGCGCCGGTCAGGTCAAATTGGTCGCGCAGAGCGTCCAGCAGGGTGACCCGCGGCTCCAACTGCGCGTTCAGCTTTTTGCCGTTCACGGTGAGCGAAACCGGGACCTTGCCCGGTCCATGCACGGCGACGCCGGCTTCGGCTTCCGCTAGCGCCGTGGCTTGGGCCACCAGCGGCACGGCCGCGGTGACGCCGGAAATCTTCAGGAAGTCACGCCGCGAGACTCCGGGGCTGCTTGAGGATGAGGACTTCTTGGTCTTGTTGGGCTTCTTCTTATCAGGCAGGTCGTCCACAGGCGCCTCCATAGCTGTAAGCTTGGAACAACAGTGCGATGCGAAAGTAGAAATTGTAAACCTTGAAGGCTCGAATGTCTTCCCGTTGAACGCGCTGCGTCTGGGCCGTTGATCCTCGCGCAACTTTTACGCAAAAATGCAGGCTCGGAATTTGTGCCATTTTGGGAATTGCCAGCCTTAACAACAAATTAATCGAGTCGTGGTTCCAACCCCCAATACCTGCGGACTATACTCGTCGTGCTCAAATTCAGGAACCACCGGGATACCCCACCGATGATCCGGACAACTGAACTTTTGTTGCTCTTGATGCTTATCTCCTTGCCGGCCGTGGCAGGCGCGCAAACTGAAACCGGCAATGTTTGCCCGCGTGATCCAGGCGAATTCGCGCAAGTACAGCGCAAAGCCGGAGAAAAAGACCCTTCTGCGCAGACTGCTCTGGCTCTCTGTTATGACCTGGGCCTGCACGTTCAACCCAGCCGCCGGGAAAATATTCATTGGCTCACGGAAGCAGCCGAACAGGGTTATGGGCCTGCGCAGTACGAGCTCGGCCGGATTTACCTTTACGGCCGCGGGGTGCCCGCTGACTATCCCTTGGCTTTGCGGTGGGAGCTGAAAGCCGCCGAGCAGGGCGATGCGCGCGCGCAGCGCGATCTGGCTTTTATGTATGAACGTGGTTTTAGCGTGGCTGCCGATCCGGTCCAGGCCGCGGCGTGGAACCGCAGAGCCGCCGGACAAGGCCAGGTTGAAGCGCAAGTGCATCTGGCCAAGGCGTTGGAAGACGGCGCAGGCGTGCCTAAAGACCCGGCGGAGGCCAGGCAATGGTACGCCAAGGCCGCCCGGCAAGAGCAGCCTGCGGCCCAGTTCCGTTTGGCACAAATCTACTCTCAAGACGCCGGTTGCGGACGCGCTTTGCGCTTGTACAAAGAAGCAGCTTCCGGTGGCGAAACGCAGGCCATGCACGAACTGGGCAAGCTGTATCTTTCCAAGAAATGCGGCGCGGACCGCAGCCAGGCTTACCTTTGGTTCACGATCGGCTCCCGCTTCGGACTGATGGAGAGCAGAGCTGCAGCAGAAGAACTGTCCCATTCACTGTCTGCGGCCCAGAAGCGCGCTGCGGAGGCCAGGGCCGAGCAGTGGATCAGCAAACACTCCCCCGCGCGGAGAGACGCAGGCGAAAAGGAAGATGAAAGAGAAAAGGAGGAGCGGTAAGCTCCTCCCTTGCTTGTTTCTTTGCTTCAGTACTCAGAACCAGCCCTGGCCGTTAGGATTGAGAGCTGCTTCTGCCAAAGCCCGGGCCGCCGCCGCGCTGTGCTTGTCAGTGTTTTCATGAAAAGGCACAACCACATAGCGAACTTCTCCGGCTTCCAGGTTCACAAAGTTGTGATAGGCCGCATAATCCACCCCGGCCTTGTTCCCGCCCAGGGTTGAACTGACGCCCGGCGCGAGAAACACCACGTAAACGCTATTCGCGCTGGGTGCGGGAATGGCTTTGCCGGCCAGCAGATCAGCCAGCTTGCGTTGGATGACCAGGTCATTCACCGGGGCCTTGCCCAGGTCGCTGAAGTCCTCCTGGGACGGGGCTGCTCCCAGAGTCTTCACCTTGCGTTGCCGCAGTTCGGCTCCGTGCGCGCTGGCAGCTTGCCCGGTCACATCGCTGAGAACGGCCTGACGTGCACGGACCTGCGCATCGCCCCAGCCTTTGCCAAGAAAAATACTGATCTGCCGGACGGAAGCCATCACGCTGCCGCCGTGGAACTTCTTGTCAGTTCCCAGGGACAGGTCAGCCGGGACAATCTGTACTTTGCCGCCGTCGTCATCGAAAACAAGATTAGGTTCGGCCGGACGGTCAATCGTCTGGGCGCTCTGCTGCGGCGCGGCCATCGGCGACAGGAATATCGCCAGCGGCAAAACAAGAAACGAGAGTCTCTTCATCATCATTCTTCTCCCTATTGCGTCACGTTCAAGTTGATGTCATCCAGCACAAACGAGGTTTGCAAGGTAAAGTCTTCCGCGCCCTTGAAAAAGATCTGGATGGTTTGTCCCTTGAACGAAGTCAGATCAAATGTTTTCTGCTGGTATCCCGTGGCCTTGTTCAAATTGGAGTAGGTGGCCAGAGTTGACAGCACGGTGCCGGAAGAATTGCGGACCTGCACCGTCAGCGTATCAAAAGCAGTGGTGGTGCTGGTTTCTGCCGAATCGATGTGCAGCCAGAAAATCAGGGTGGCGCTGGTGGCCGCGGCGGGAATGGCGACTTGCTGCAACACGGTGTCAGTGTGGGTGGTGCCATAGCCATCCAGCCATGCGTCCCAGGAGCCGGCGTGCGGCGGCTCGCTGGTGGAATTGTTGATCACGCCCGAAGTCACGCTCCAGGGAGCCGGGCTGGCAGACCCATTTTCAAACCCGGGAGTCCCCAGCAACTGCGTTGTCGTGGCGCCGCTGGTCACCGATAAGGACACGGTGGTGCTGTGCGTTACTCCGCCTCCACTGCCGGTGATAGTAATCGTGAAGGTGCCGGTGGTCGCGGTGCTGCTGGCGGTCAGGGTCAAAGTGGAACTGCCCGTCCCCGGCGAAGCAATGGAAGCGGGGCTGAAAGATGCGGTCACGCCCGCTGGAAGCCCTGATGCCGAAAGCGAAATGGCGGAGGCGAACCCGTTCAGCGCTGACGTAGAGACGCTCACCGTCCCCGCAGCGCCCTGCTTCACGGAAAGGGTAGCCGGCGTGGCGCTTAAGCTGAAGTCTGCCGTTGCCGCGGAGGTTACGGACAGAGAAACCGTGGAGGTGTGTGTGACTCCTCCTCCGCTGGCGGTAATGGTCACGGTGGAAGTGCCAACCGTCGCCGTACCGCTGGCCGTTAAGGTCAGAGTGGAGCTGCCCGTTCCTGGCGACGCGATCGACGCCGGACTGAAACTTGCGGTCACCCCTGCGGGTAAGCCTGACGCGGAAAGCGAAATCGCGGAGGCGAACCCGTTCAG
>JBGPLR010000091.1:0-9252 GCA_041486545.1 Terriglobia bacterium | reverse complement strand
TGCGTGCCGGTAAAGTTGAGTGGCATAGCAATGTCGCGGACCGTGAGCATTTCTTCCGCCGACTTACCGGCAAGCTGGATGAAAGAATCCTGGCCGGGAAGAGTGTCGCCGTTGGCGGGTGCGACGATGGCGTTGGTAATGCCGTTGATGCGGGCCACAGGGATCAATGCGGTTTCGGCGTGAAACGCGTCGTAGACATGCATGTGCGGCATGATCTCGTCGCTGGGCTCCAGCGTGTCGTTGGTCATGCGGTCGGCCTGGACTTCCGTGAGTCCCAGATGCGTTTCCGAATCAATCAGGCCGGGATAGACGGTCATGCCGGTCACGTCAATGATCTTGGCGCCCTTGGGAATCGCGGTGTTGGCCCCGCCGACGGCGGTGATGCGGCCGTTGTGCATGATCACCACGCCGTTTTCGATCACGCCGTGGGTAATGGTGAGCAGCCTGCCGCCTTTCAACGCGATGGTTTCGCCCTTGTCGGACTGCGCGAATGCCGCAGTTGCTATGAACAAAAGAGGGATGAGGATTTTCTTCAGCATGGTTATTGGCCCTCCTTGGTGTGGGTCAGGCCCAGTCCGGGCAGTGAGCGATCGAAGAACACGTCGCCGTCAATCAATACTTTGTCCACCAGGGCATTGGAGCCCAGCGGGTAGTTGTTCCAGATGGTGATGTCGGCGTCTTTGCCCACGTCCAACGAGCCCACGCGGTCGTCCACGCCGATGATCCACGCTGGATTGAGCGTGATCATCTTGAGCGCGTCTTCTTCGCTGACGTTGCCGTAGTGCATGATCTTGCCGGCTTCGGTGTTCAGGCGGCGCGTCACGTCGCCGGAATCGCTCTTGATGGCTACACGCACACCGTTGTGCAAGTTGATGACGGCGTTCCAGGGAATGCCGTCCCAGGCTTCATACTTAAAGCCCCACCAGTCCGGCCATGTGGCCACGGCCACGCCGTTAGCGGCAATTTTGTCGGCCACTTTGTAAGCTTCCAGCGCGTGATGGAACGCGCGGATCTTGTAGCCGAATTCCTTGGCCAGCGCCATCTCGGTGAGAAACTCGTCGGCGCGGTAGCAGTGGATCTGCACCAGCAGCTTGCCGCGAAGGATGTCGGCGAGGGCCTCCAGTTTCAAATCTCTCTTGGGCGGCGTGGCGTCCTTGTCGCCTTTCTTCGACTTAGCGTCATAGTCGTCCCAGGTGCGCATGTATTCGCGGGCTTCAATAAAGGCCGCGCGCATCACTTCAAAGTTGCCCATGCGGGTGGCGGGAAGCTGGTTGCGCGAGCCGTACACGCGCTTGGGATTTTCGCCGCTGGCGAACTTGATGGACTGCGGCGCGCCGGGGAAGAGCAACTCATCGCGGCCCAGACCGTACTTGTGCTTAATGACAATGGACTGCCCGCCGATCATGTTGGCCGAGCCGTGCAACAGCAGCGACGTCGTGACGCCGCCGGCCAGGGCGCGATAGATGCCCTTGTCGTCATAGTCAAAGGCGTCCTTCATCATCATGTGCGGGGTAATGGGGCTGGTGGGCTCGTTTACGTCATCATCCAGCGCGATGTGCGAGTGTGAGTCAATGATGCCCGGCATCACCCACTTGCCGGTGGCATCAATCACCGTGGCGCTGGACGGGGCATCCACGGTCTTACCCACGGCTGCGATTTTGCCGTCGTGGACGTAAATGCTGCCATTTTCGATGCGGCCATGCGTCACCGTGAGCAACGTAGCGCCTTTGATGACCACGTCATGGTGAGCGGCCGGCGGCGCCGTGGCGGGTGCGCCGGAATCCGTTCTTACTGAATCAACTGCACTTTTTATTGCCGGGGACGGCTGCGCGGCACTCTGCGCCGGCAGGAACCTGCCGGACAGAAGAAAGGCCGTGAACAGCATCACCCGGAACAACACAACAGAGCGACGCGCCATATTGCAAACTCCTTGATGAGAGAAATAGGAAACCGATTCTATGAGTGCTGCTTTACTCCCGTCAATGCGGTTGTCGCAATGCCGCTGCGAGCTGATCTTGAATGCATTTTCTTCCGCGCGACTTGCGGGCCACAGATCTTGGAGCCGATCTCCGCCCCAGGGAGCGTCTGTTCTGGCGGAAGCTATAATCAGGCCATGTCGCCGGACAAGCTATCAGACGTTGCGATGGAGAAAATGACAGCGGAGAAGTGGAACGCCGTCCGGGAGATTTGCCGCCACGGCGCCGCCAACGGGGAAGCGGCAGGCGTGGCATGAGGGCGGTGGTACAACGCGTTGCCCGTTGCCGCGTACAAGTGCAAGGCGACACCGTGGGCCAGATTGGCCCGGGACTGCTGGTGCTGCTGGGAGTCGGTAAAACTGACAACGAAGCTGCTGCGGACTATCTGGTGGAAAAAATCCTGGGCCTAAGGATCTTTGAAGACGATGCCGGCAAGATGAATCTTTCGGTTCAGGACATTGCCGGGCAGGACCGGCCGGGCGAAGTCCTGGTGGTCAGCCAGTTCACGCTCTATGGCGATGTGCGGCGGGGCAAGCGGCCGTCGTTTGACGACGCGGCCCGCCCGGAAGAAGCCATGCGACTGTACGAGTATTTTGTCGCTCAGGTGCGCGCCACCGGCCTGCGCTGCGAAAGCGGCCAGTTCCAGGCCATGATGGACGTCGAACTGGTAAACGCCGGGCCGGTGACAATACTGCTCGACTCGGAGAAAGCGTTTTGAATTCCTGCAGCCGATCTAAGCCGGCGTGAGTGAAATAGCAACGTCTTCTGAAACCTGCCGTTGATCGTTGCAGCGAATGCCGGCGCGCTTTATGGAGTGTCGTTGTGGGCGCGGAAACTCAGGCCCAGAAGAAGGTCGTGCACCCAGACTTCGCCCACACCCTCCGCCTCGATGATGGCTGGTGTGGTGTCACGCTCAAAATCAGTTTCGTCATACCAACCCGTGTGTCCGCATTGCGGGTTCACGCAGCGCAATTGAACAAGTTCCCGGAAGCTTTCCAGAAAGGCGTCCTCGTTGTTGTGATGAATAGGACTGCCGCAAGCCCGGCAGAGCACGATGGCCGTTTCCAGAGAAGAGTTCTGACTGTTGTTCACTTTTTTCCTGACAACGTTCATTTGTGCGGCGACTGGGGAGTCCCCCGTTGTTGCTTAGATTATCGGCTGGAGTTACGAAAGGTTTAGTCTCGGGGCCGCACAACAGCGTTCCGGCGCTGCTGCTGGCAATCGCTTTTCCACATTGCGACCCGGGAAAGAAATGGCTTTCTAAAGCGAATGCGGTTCCCGCCACACTTTATGGACTGGAGACCAAGCCCTTGGGAAATGCGCCCAGAAAGAACCAGCGAGCCGGCGTGATGGTTACTCTGGTACGTGTCCCTGTTCCCAAACCGGCAGGTTTGAGTAATACTGACCAAATCTCTACGTAGTTGTGACCAGCACTGATCTCTTAATTTCTTGAGCCGCGAGTCCCCCGGAATGAGCACCGCCGTCTTTTCAAAACGATACGAAACGCCGGGCACGCGCCCGCTGCCGATCATCGCCTATTTTGAGGACGATGCGGTGGCCGGCCGGTATTTCGTGGGAGTGCAACGTTTCCGTCGCGTGTCATTTGAAAATATGGGACGGGAAGGCGCAGACCTGGAACGTATCGTCCTGGTGTCCAAAGAAGATCTGGTAGAGCGTTATTACAATGAGCTTCGGGTCCCCAACACCCGGGTGCTGGCGCTGACTAACCATCGCTTCAAAGATCCGCGCAATGATGGGGCAGTGTACGCGTACTTTCCAGCGGACGTGCCGGAAAACCTGCTGGACCGCATGGTGGACAACGCGCTGGATCACATTCATCTGGTCCACACCCGTCACCTGGTGAACCAGCGACTGGCCGGCGCCAGCCAGGAGATTCACGAGCTGAACCAGATTGGAGTGGCGCTCTCCGCGGAACATGATCCGGAGAAGCTGCTGGAGCTGATTCTGACCAAGTCGCGCGAGCTCACCGGCAGCGATGCCGGCTCCATCTACATTGTGGAGAATGTTGCTTCCGGCCGGGTCCGGCAGTCGCTGTTGTTCGGAAGCAGCCCGCAGAACCAGGTCCCGGGAGTGCACGCCCAGGACGAAACCGTGGGCCAGCAACTGCGCTTCAAGCTGGCGCAGAATGATACGGTGGAAGTGCCTTTCCGTGAAGTCACCATGGAAATTGACGAGCACTCCATCGCCGGCTACGTGGCGCTGACCGGGGAAATCGTCAACATTGAAGATGCGTACCGGTTGCCGGCGGGCGTCCCCTATAGCATCAACAGCAGATTCGATCAGGATTCCGGCTATCGCACGCGTTCGATTCTGGCGGTACCCATCCGCAACCAGAAGGAGCAAGTGCTGGGTGTGTTGCAGCTCATCAATGCCAAGCGCGACTCCGGCGCCCGCCTGGATTCACTGGAAGCCGTGGACGCGTACGCGGTCCCTTACAGCGCTCGCCAGCAGGAAATTGTGCAGTCGCTCGCCAGCCAGGCTGCGGTGGCGTTTGAAAACAGCCGGCTGTATGAGGACATCCAGCGCCTGTTTGAAGGCTTTGTGCGCGCGTCAGTCACCGCGATTGAAACCCGCGATCCCGCGACTTCCGGGCATTCCTTCCGCGTGGCCAACCTCACGCTGGCGCTGGCGGAAGCGGTTGACCGCGAAGACAGCGGGCTGTATGCCGGAGTGAATTTTTCCCGCGACCAGATGCGAGAAATCCGCTACGCCAGCCTGCTGCACGATTTTGGCAAGGTCGGGGTGCGGGAAGAAGTCCTGGTGAAAGCCAAGAAGCTTTATCCCGAACAACTGGAGCTGATCAAACAGCGCTTCGGGTTTGTGCGGCGCACGCTGGAAAATGAGGTGCTGCAGTCACAGCTGAAATACCTTCTGGAAAGAGGCCGCGAAGAATTTCTGGCTGCAAAGAAGGACTTTGACTGCAAACTCGTCGGCGCGCTGCGTGAGGTGGACCAGAACCTGGAAGCCATCATCTGGGCCAATGAGCCCACGGTGCTGCCGGAGGGCAGCTTTGAAGACCTGGCGCAAATTGCCGGAGTCGCCTACAAGGACCTGGACGGGGCCATTCGCCCGCTGCTTACGCCGGAGGAAGTGCGCCTGCTCTCCATTCGCCGGGGATCGCTGGACGAAGGCGAGCGCGTCCAGATTGAAGCCCACGTGCTTCATACCGTGAACTTCCTGCAGCAGATCCCCTGGACCAGTGAACTGCGCAACGTAACCGAGATTGCGCGCGGGCACCATGAAAAACTGAACGGCACCGGCTATCCGTACAAGCTTTCCGCGCCGGAGATTCCGGTGCAGACGCGCATGATGACCATCTCTGACATCTTTGACGCGCTGGCTGCGGCCGACCGTCCGTACAAGAAAGCTGTTTCGGTGGAGCGCGCGCTGGAAATCCTGGACCTGGCCGTGCAAGACAACGAGATTGATCCCCACCTGTTCGGCATCTTCAAGACCGCAAAGATCTACCAGCACTGGAAAGTTGAAGCGCACGCGTATTAAGCAGTACCTTCCGGTGGCGCGCTTTTCATGACAAAGTGCAGTAAGATGGATTGCAGAACGCACACGCATGAAAGACTTCTATATTGCCGATTCGGCCCGCTTTGAAAACCAGGTCATTACATCTTCTTTTGTCGTGGTAACCAAGCAGGCCAAGCCCAAGAAGAGCGGAGACCTGTACCTGGCCCTCACACTAGCGGACCGTACCGGCCACATTGACGCCAAGATGTGGGACAACGTCAGCGACCACATCTCCATCTTCGAGCAGAACGACTTCGTGAAAGTCCGCGGCCTGATCAACAAGTTCAACGGCCGTTTCCAGCTCACCGTCCACAAGCTGCGTTCCATGCCGGAAGCTGAAGTGGACGTGCAGGACTACCTGCCGCGCACCACCAAGGACATAGACGGCTTATGGCGCACTTTGGGTGAATTTGTGGCCAGCATCACGGACCCGCACCTGAAAGCGCTCTTGCAGGCGTTCATGGCTGATCCGCAAATTGAGCAGGCGTACAAGACCGCGCCCGCAGCCAAGACATTGCATCATGCGTTCATCGGCGGGTTGCTGGACCACGTGGTTTCGCTCTTCCAGCTCTGCGACCTGACCTGCCGCAACTACCCGGAGCAAATCAATCGCGACCTGCTGCTGACCGGCGCGTTTCTGCACGACATCGGCAAAGTGCATGAGCTGGCGTTTGCGCGTTCGTTCAGCTACACCACGCGGGGCCAGTTGCTGGGCCACATGGTGATCGAACTGGAAATGTTGCACGGGAAAGTGGCTCTGGTGCCGGGATTTCCTGAGGAATACAAAACGCTGATTGAGCACCTGATCATCAGCCATCACGGCAAGTATGAGTTCGGCAGCCCCAAGCTGCCGATGTTTCCTGAAGCGCTCATGCTTCATTACCTGGACGACCTGGATTCCAAAATGGAAGCCATGCGCGCCCACTTCCAACGCGAACCGGGCGCCGACTGGACGGCCTACAACCCCAGTCTGGAACGTCCGCTGCTTAATTCCAAGAGATTGCTGGACAGACTGAAAGCGGGTGGCGGAGAAGCCCAGGAGCCGCCGGCGCCCCAGGAAACCGGCAAGGTTGAAGTTTCACCTGCGGACGAAACGTCTGGAGAAGAACTGTAACCGCACAGCAACGGCTCAGGCTTTTCTATCCGCTGTCTTCCGGCCGACAAGGGCCTCGTCCCAGCCCTTTTGATCACCGCCAATTCGTCCAATGGTGCACGCGCCCTCGTGCATTGCTAGAAAGAAGTAATGCTTGGTAAAAAATGAATATATCTGGCCGTAATGAAAAGGGGATATCGATGAAATCTGCTCGGTTGTTAAACATTGCAGCGCTGCTGGCGCTGGCTTTTCTTGTTGGTTGTGGCAAATCTGCGCCGCCAGCGGCCAACAGTTCCAGTCCAAACACGAGCGCGTCGCCGGGCGCCGCGCAAAATGGAAGTGCGCCTAGTGGCGGCAGCGCGCCAAACGGTGGCAATGCGTCCAGTGCGGGCAGCACGGCCAGTGGCGGATCTGCAGCCAGCCAACCTGCTCCTGAACCTCCGCCCCCTGCGGAACCTATCGTGATTCCGGTGGGCAAGACCATAACGGTTCGCCTGGGTGAGACCCTGAACTCCAAGGAGAGCCAGGAGGGCCAGAGTTTCTCCGCGACGGTGGCCGTTCCGGTGCGAGTCAACGGCGAAACGGTAATTGCAAAGGGCGCTGAGGCCCGCGGGACGGTGGTGGCGGCCAAAGCCATGGGACATTTCAAAGGAGGAGCGCTGCTGCAGGTGCGCCTCCATTCGGTCAACATCCACGGGCATGAGCACGCCATTGTTACCAGCGTGGTGTCGCGGGAACTTAAGGGCAAAGGCAAACGCTCTACCGGACTGATTGCCGGCGGCGCTGGAGCCGGAGCCGTTATTGGCGCTCTGGCCGGCGGCGGCAAGGGTGCGGCGATTGGAGCCGTGGCCGGCGGCGGCGCAGGAACCGCGGGCGCTGGATTGACCGGCAACAAGGAAATCACATTGCCGGTAGAGTCGTCTCTTTCCTTCACGCTCAAGCGCTCCGTCGAGGTGAAGTAAGCTTCCAGACAGGATCGGTCCATTACCAAGCAGAGGATGCGCGGGCATCCTCTGTACGTTTAGAGCAAGTAGTCGCCACGATAAACCAACTTATCCTCAACGATCCGGGCTTCCGCCGTTAGCTTATGTTCTTGCGGTGGACGCTCGTCCGCGATATGCAAGACCGTGTGGCCGCGGCTCGCCAGATAGTCTGATACCAGCATGCGATGGCAGCGGAAATAGTCCTGCTCCGCGCACATGATCACGGTTTTGCGCTGGGCCGCGCGCTCTACCAACCGCTCAATCGCCTGCTGAAATTGCGCTGACAGCATGTAGTCAGCGTAATTGCGGAAGGCTTCTTCCCGGAGGGCAAAGTTGGGTGACTTGTCCGGCGGCATCTGCTGCTTGCGCATTCCGCCTAAGTCTTTTTCCCATGCATAGTCCATGCCGATCTCCGGCAGCCAAAGCTCCAGATGTTCACGGCTGAAGTGGGGATGGCGGCGCGAAGCGGGAAACGCGCGGATATCCATCAGCAGGCGAATCTCATGCGCCTGCAGTACACGAGAGAAGTCAGCAAGATCGCGCGTGGAGTGGCCGATGGTGAGCACACAGGTCATTAGTAGTTAGTATTTGGTAAATGGCCAACAGCCCAGAACTTGGAATGAGATAACACATACTAAATACCAAGTACTAAATACTAAATACTGGCTTATGCCCCAATCTCCATCAACGTCCGCAACAGCTCCAGCTCTTCACTCTCAGATACCGTGCGCAGGTCCAGCAGCACGCGGCCTTCTTCCACGCGGGCAATCACTGGCGGCGTGCCCAGGCGCAAGCGGGCGGCAAGCTGGTCCGCGCTGAGCGATTGCGCGGTCAGGGCCAGCAGGAAAGTCGGCAGCGTGGACGTGGGAGCGGAACCGCCGCCCACCAGAGATTCGCCGGCGACGATCTCCGTGCTCAGCAGGCGGGCCGACGAAAGTTTTTCCTGCAGCATCCACGCGCGTTTGCGGATTTCATCGGCGGGAATGCGCATCATGCGCAGGAAGGGAATCGCTGCATGGTTCTGCCGGACGTATTCCATCAAGGTCGCTTCCAGCGCGGCGTAGGTCAGCTTGTCCACCCGCAGAGCACGGAACATAGGGTTGCTGCGCACGCGCTTGATCAGCTCGTCGCGCCCGCTGAGCATGCCGGCTTGCGGGCCGCCCAGCATTTTGTCGCCGCTGTAGGTCACCAGGTCGGCGCCGGCGCGCAGGCTGTCCGCCAGGCTGCTTTCATTCACGCCCAGGCTGCGCAGCGGCACCAGGGCGCCGCCGCCCAGGTCTTCCATGACAGGAATCTTGTGTTTGCGGCCCAGTTCGCAAAGTTCTTCCAGCGACGGCTGCTCGGTGAATCCGATAATCGCAAAATTGGAGCGATGCACGCGCAGCAACAGCCGGGTTTTTTCGTTGATGGCCTGTTCGTAGTCCTGAATCCGCGTGCGGTTGGTGGTGCCCACTTCGCGCAGCACCGCGCCTGATTTGCTCATGACGTCCGGCACTCTGAACGACCCGCCTATCTCCACCAGCTCGCCGCGCGAGACGATCACTTCTCCGCCTTCGGCTAGCGTGTTCAGCGCCAGCATGACGGCGGCCGCGCAGTTGTTCACAACCACGGTGCGGATGCCGGTAACACCGTCCTGGTTCAGCAGGCGCGCGAACAGCCG